>NZ_LWFX01000694.1:0-380 GCF_001635175.1 Alcanivorax sp. HI0083
GACGGACGTCATCCTCGGTCAGGTGCGCCTCGACAAAGCGGCGGGCGTCGATGCCGATTGCAGTTGTGACACCGGTAGTGCGGACGCGCTCTGGATCCCTGATTCCGGCTTTGCTGCAAGTCAAACCACCCAGGTGGAGCCCCTTCAGTGTGTGATCTGGAACCTGACGGCCACCAACGAAGGTGCGGCCACGGCGAAGAACGTGATCATCACCGATGAAACCACCCCGTATACCACTTTCCTGACCGCTAACTCGGATAACAACACGGTGGCCAATTCCGGCACTGATCCAGAGGTGAAATGGGAGATTGGTGAGTTGCCTGCGGGTGAGAGCGCCAGAGCACAGTTCTGTGTGCGAGTGAACTAAGCAAGCCCCTCCC
>NZ_LWFX01000695.1:0-320 GCF_001635175.1 Alcanivorax sp. HI0083
TTGCCGGAGCCATTGGGGCCCATGATGGCGTGTACCTCGCCCGGGTTCACGGTGAGGTTGAGGCCCTTGAGAATCGGCTTGTCCGCCACGGTGGCGTGAAGATCACGAATTTCCAGCATGTTTTGATGCGCCTTTCGATTGGGCCGGGAATCCGACCCGAGTTAATTCAGGGTGTTGTTCGGTGAAGTCGGGGCTTAGCCCACTGCGCCTTCCAGGCTGACTTCCAGCAACTTGCCCGCTTCCACGGCAAATTCCATGGGCAGTTCCTTGAACACCTCCTTACAGAAGCCGTTCACGATCATGGAAACCGCCTTCTCCGG
>NZ_LWFX01000696.1:0-361 GCF_001635175.1 Alcanivorax sp. HI0083
GCCAACGGCGGCTACCGGGTTACCCCCTGGAGTATCGTGCAAATCGAAAAGGACAACGGGGACGTGCTCTGGAAAGCGCCAGAGGTGGTTTTCTGCGAAAGCCCCTGCCGGCCGCCGCAAACCGATAACGCCCCCCAAGGCGGCATGACCGAAGTCGACACAGCCAATAGCGACAGCGATGACAGCACCACCCAGCCCCGCCAGCCACCGCCGGTCATGGCCCCGCGCGTAATCGACGCCCGCATTGCCTGGCTAATGAACTCCATACTGCAAGATGTGGTACGCCGTGGCACCGGCCACCAGGCCAACGGCCTGGGCCGCCGGGATCTGGCCGGCAAGACCGGGACCACCAACGATCAGG
>NZ_LWFX01000697.1:0-338 GCF_001635175.1 Alcanivorax sp. HI0083
TGTATGGATGGTCCAGGGGGTGCCAGAGGAGCTTAGTGAAGAAAATAGGGGTGACATAAGTAACAGCTCATTCATTGCCACGGGGAATGGGGTAGTGGTAATCGATACGGGGGCAACAGCTGCTTACGGTCGGAGGTTCAGAGAGGCTATTTCAGAATATACCGATGAGCCCATTCGCTGGGTGATCAATACCCACCATCACCCGGATCATATCTTTGGTAATAGTGCATTTTCAGATGTGCCGATAATGGCGCTTTCTGAGACACGAAATTTGTTAATGAAACATGGTGATTTTTATCTCAAAACAGTGCACGAACGTGTGGGAAGATATAGCGAAG
>NZ_LWFX01000698.1:0-359 GCF_001635175.1 Alcanivorax sp. HI0083
TGGGGCTCCTGTCATCGTAGCGTGTGACTTGGTGTGCGACTCCGGGGGAGTCGAGAAATCATCAGGCATGATAGATAATGCGCGCACAGCCTGAAAGCCATAGGTGGTAATTGGCGCAAGACGCCGGAGTTTCTGATCAGGATAGTGCAGAAATGAGTAATGAAGACCTGAAACGTAAATATCGCTGGCAGTGCCGTCGGGGCGCGTCGGAAGTGGAGGTGGTGCTGTATGGCTACCTGGATAATCACTTCGATGCGGAACCGGCGGAGCGCCAGGCCCAGTTCGCTACCTTGCTGGCCTGTGAGGATGCGGACATGTTCGAGTGGTTTACCTACCGCAGTGAGCCTGCGGACCCGCAG
>NZ_LWFX01000699.1:0-461 GCF_001635175.1 Alcanivorax sp. HI0083
ACGTTGTCTTCACCGCGGCAGTCGCGTTCGGCACGGACGGTTTTATAGACATTGACGGCCATCAGGATCATGCCGCTGAGGAAGATGATCCCGCCCAGCAAACGAATGATGTAGAACGGATGCCGCTCGACCAGCTCCTGCACGAAGTTGTAGGTGAGGGTGCCGTCGGTGTTCACCGCGCGCCACATGAGCCCCTGCATAATGCCGGACACCCACATGGAGGCGATGTAGAGAACCGTACCAATGGTGCTGAGCCAGAAGTGGGTGTTGATCCAGGAGATGGAGTACATTTGTTTGCGCTCGAACAGGCGCGGCACCATCACATAGGTGGCCCCGATGGTGATCATGGCAACCCAGCCCAGGGCGCCGGCGTGTACGTGGCCGATGGTCCAGTCGGTGTTATGGCTGAGCGCATTCACTGTCTTGATGGCCATCATCGGGCCTTCGAACGTGCTCATGCC
>NZ_LWFX01000700.1:0-10594 GCF_001635175.1 Alcanivorax sp. HI0083
TAGCGGTACATTCTAGCCTTGCCTTGGCACAACAGCCCCCAGCCTTGAGGAATCCACCCTGTGACGCACCGAATTCTCCCCCTGATCGCCTGCCTGCTGCTCCTGGCACCGTGGAGCCACGCGGACGATAGCTCGCTGACCATCAAGGATGTCATTGATACAGGGGAGAAAGCCGAAGCGGTGATTGCTGACTCCCTGCAAGATGACAGCATTCGACCCGGCGATACCCCCCCTATCGACCATGCTGGCCATCATGAACGCAGCCCAGGACGGAAACTGGGACGCCGCCGGGGCTTACCTGGACATGCGCTACCTGCCCGCAGACATGGCCGACAAGGACGCCGCCACCTTGATGGAGCAGCTGAACATTGTCTGGGGGCAGCAGCGTATTCTCGACCTGACCCGGTTATCCACCCACCCGGAGGGGCACCGGGATGACGGCCTGCCCAGCTACCGGGACAAGATCGCCACCCTGACCCTGCCGGACGACACCCTGACCCTCTATTTGCAACGGGTACCCGGCGATGACGATCGTCGTATCTGGAAAATTTCCAACGCCACAGTGCAGCAAATCCCCCATCTCTGGGAGCTGTTCGGTTACAACCCGACCATTACCCGTCTGGCGGATTATCTGCCGGATTTCACGGTCCTCTATATGCAGAACTGGCAGGTGGCCGGGCTGGCCCTGATCATCATCGGCGCCTGGCTAGCCTCTTCCCTGCTGCGCCGGCTGACACTGCGCCTGCTGGAGTTCTCGGACCGTTACCGCGATACCCTGCACCAGTTCTTCTCCATGCCGTTTCGCTGGTACCTGTTTTTCAAGATGATGCAGCTGGGCGTGGCCGAACTGGGCCTGTCCATCCGCGCCCAGGTGTACCTGAACCAGTCCGCCCTGGGCTATCTGGCCACCCTGTTCCTGGCGCTGGGCGTTATCGAACTGCTTTCTGCCCTGTTCCTTAGCAGTGCCCAGAACCAGAAGTACTGGTCCGGCATCATTCACCCGGTTCGCACCATCCTGAAAATGATCGCCACTGTGGTGATTTTTCTGCTGTGGCTCAGCGACTCCGGCTACGACATCACCACGGTGCTGGCCGGGCTGGGCATCGGCTCCATCGCCGTGGCGCTGGCCGCACAAAAGACCCTGGAAAACGTGATTGGCGCCTTCACCCTGTACATTGCCAAACCCGTTCAACCCGGCGACTTCTGCCGGGTGGGCACCACCGCCGGCGTCATCGAGGAAATCGGCCTGCGCTCTACCCGCATTCGCCAGACGGACCGCACCGTGGTGTACGTTCCCAACGCGGTACTCGCCAGCGCCAGCATCGAAAACATCAGCGAGTCCGATTTCCGTCGCTACCATCGCGACCTGCATATCCGCCTGGGCGCCAGCACCGACCAGCTACGCCAGTTACTGGTCGACCTGAGGCGCTTGATTTACAGCCACCCACGGCTCACCGAACGCGCCGCCCGGGTACGTTTCGAGGAAATCCTGCGCGACGGCTACCGCATCTCGCTGAACTGTTATGTGGACAGCAGCGCTTATGGCGAATTCCTGGCCGTGGCTGAAGACCTGAACCTGCGCATCCTGCAAATTCTGGAGGATAACGGCGTCCACCTGGCGGTGCCGGTTCAGCAATGGGTCAACAACACCGAAGACAGCACAGCCACGGTGCAACGCAGCCAGGATGAGGCTTTGCCCTTCCCCGACTTCAGTGACGACGACAAGGTCGCCATGAAAGGCAGCCTGGACTATCCGTACAAGGGCCGAGAAAACGTATATACATTGACTATCTTAAAGATAGCCTATAGCCTCATTGAAAGTCGAGCGTGAACCGGCGACGATGCGGCGTAATTTTTCATGGTGATGACCAATGGCAAAAAGCAAAGCCAAAAAGAAAAACAGCCAGCTTATCGTCCGAATCAACGACGAAGAGCGTGTGCGCTTTATCGAGCTCTGTGAGGAACTCGATACCAGTGCAGCAAGGGAAGTACGCCGGTTTATTCGCGACTTTATCAAGAATCAGGAAGCGCCTTCCGGCGACTGACTGAAACCGATAGAACCTGTATTCGACATAAACGACGGAGCACACCATGTCTCAGAAGAAAAAGCTGAAAAAAGCCATCAAGAACAGTAAAGCCAAGATCAGCAAGCAAGAAAATGTTGTGAAGAAGCTGAAGAAAAAGCTCAAGAAGCTTTAATCTTCCATTGAAGGGGCCGGCATCGCCGGCCTCCTTCAACCACGTTCAGCCTTCCTCAGCTTCCTCCCCCTCCCTCTCACCCAATGGCATATCACCCCACACACCCAGCGGCGTACGGGTTCAGTGCTAATCATCAACATTCCGCCAATGGCAGTGTTAACATCAAGCTTCACGGGTTCAGGGGATGTTTGGGAATGATGCAACGGCTCGCTTTGCTATTCAGCCTTTTCACTTTCACCGCCGCATGCAGTTTTCAACCCGGCATCGTCGACGACAACGCTCTGCGCGAAGGCGCTACGCAACATGCGGAACAAGCGCTGACCGTACGCGCCAGCGTCATCAGTGACAGCGATGCCCACGACATCTTTGGCGTGGCCCTGGGGATACACGGCATTCAGGCCGTCTGGCTGGAGGTGGACAACCACACCGGAACGCCGCTGTATTACCTGCCCGTCACCACCGACCAACAATATTTTTCGCCACTGGAAGTGGCCTGGAAAGTGAAAGGAAAGTTCGGCAAGGAAGATGAAAAAGCCGTGGACCGCATGTTCGTTTCCCGTGCCATGCCCATCAACCTGCCAACCGGTAAGCGCACCAGCGGCTTTGTATTCACCAACCGCGATCTTGGCGTCAAGGTCGTCAATGTGGACCTGCTCGGCGGCGGAAAAAGCTGGCAATCGTCATTCATCATCGACGTGCCGGGCATCAAACTGGATGTGGAAAAAGTCGACCTCACCACCCTGAATAACGAACAGGAGCACCAGCACGTGGATCGCGATGGCCTGCGCGCCTGGCTAGCAGAGCAGCCCTGCTGCACCCACAACGACGACAGCAGTGCCAGCGGCGACCCGATCAATTTTGTCCTGGTCGGCGACAGCCAGTTGCTGCTCAGCGCCATGGTGCAACGGGGCTGGGACCTGACCGAGCGCATCCATGGTGGCTCGATCTGGAAAACCACCAAATCCTTCCTGATGGGTTCCAGCTACCGTTACTCCCCGGTGAGCTCCCTCTATGCCCTGGATCGCCCCCAGGATATGGCGCTGCAAAAAGCCCGTGGCAACATTCACCAACGCAATCACCTGCGCCTCTGGCGGGCGCCACTATTGTGCGACGGCGAACCGGTCTGGCTGGGACAGATCAGTCGGGATATCGGCGTACGCTTTACCTTCAAGTCCCCCACCCTGACCACCCACAAAATCGACCCGGATGTGGATGAGGCCCGGGACTATCTGCTTCAGGACATGATTTTTTCACAACGGCTGGCCGAGTTCGGATATGTAAGCGCCATGGAAGCCAAGCACATCGACAGCCCCGGCCATAACCTCACCGGCGATCCCTTTATTACCGATGGCCTGCGGCTGGTGATGTTCTTCCATAGCCCCATGACGCCCATGCATGAAGTGAAAAACCTCCACTGGGAACAGCCGGACCGGAACCGTCGCCACTGGATAGAAAGCAATTCGGCCCCGGCAGCGCCATCACCATAATTTTTTGCTTTCTTTACAGATTGTCGCTTGAGTCCTTCAGACCAGCCTGTAGGCTTTGTGGATACTGCTCACCCACTGACTGGAGCCAACCATGTTCATTCGCTTTCTGACCGTGCTTGCCGCCGCGTCCCTGGTCGCCTGCGTGACCGCCGCCTCCCCGATCCGGGTTGCTGACGGAAACCAGAATGAAGGCACCGTGACTCTGGCCACCGACTATAACCTGATGCAGAACCCACAGATGGACTGGCAACAAGGCCTGCAAAAAGCCAGCGCGCAATGTCAGGGCTGGGGGTATAACGGCGCGATTCCCAGTGGCAAACCCAGCCAGACCTGCAGCAATGAAACCCAGGACGGTGACTGTATCGGCTGGACTGTGAACGCGACTTTTCAGTGCACCGGGCAGGCTGCCCAGCAGTAACGTCCGCCGGCAATGAATAGGGGTTATCGCGGAATTGAGTGATCAGCCGGCTTCAGAACTTGTCCCATTATCCCGTCCTGGCAAGCGTTGGACGCCGGATGCCCGACGACTGACGCCTGCATTAAAAACCTGAACACTTGGCCTCCACGTTCTCTGTGCAACATGCATTACCCAGTTACTACCTTCGTGATGGTCCTGAAATCCCCGCCACCACGACAGCCGCTCAGGCTATGGGGGGTTACGTCAGGCATCCGGCATCGAGCGTTTGGCTAAGTGCCAGGCATTCGCGATAAACCCTTCAGACAGCGAGTAGCGCGTTATTCACTCTTATCCGCGAGAAACAAAAAAAGCCTCTTAAAAGAGGCTTTTTTCTTTCTGATGCCTACTGAGCGAACGTGCTCAGGTCAGCCCTGATTACTTGTCGGCGTCCAGCGCCTGGTAGTAATCCATCAGGATCTGCGCCACTTCAGGACGGGAGAATTCCGGCGGCGGGGCAATCCCCTGACCCAGCATCTCACGGACCTTGGTGCCTGACAGCAGCACAAAGTCTTCCTTGGTGTGATCCGGCACATCACGCATCATCACCACGCGATCGAGCTTCTTGGAGTAGGCGGTGTGGTCCGCTTCGAAGATCTTGATCTCCAGGGCGCCTGCCGGCACTTTTTCCTGGAAAATGGTTTGTGCGTCGAAGGCACCGTAGTAATCGCCCACACCGGCGTGGTCACGGCCCACGATCAAGTGGCTGCAACCACAGTTCTGACGGAATACCGCGTGCAGTACCGCTTCACGGGGGCCGGCATACAGCATGTCAAAGCCGTAACCGGTAATCATCACGCTATTGGGCGGGAAGTACACTTCCACCATCTTGCGGATGGAGGCATCGCGCACGTCGGCAGGAATATCACCCGGCTTCAGTTTACCCAGCAGCATGTGAATCAGGATACCGTCGGCGTTCAGCGCTTCCTGGGCCATGCGGCACAGTTCTTCGTGGGCGCGGTGCATGGGGTTACGGGTCTGGAAGGCAACCACATTGTTCCAGCCACGCTCAACGAATTCATTACGGATGGACACCGCCGTGCGGAAGGTATCCGGGAAGTCGTCAGCAAAGTAGGAGTAGTTCAGGACCTGGATGTCGCCAGACACAATAAAATTGCCGGCGGCCAGGAAGTTGGCCACGCCCGGGTGCTGCTTGTCGGTGGTGGCGAAGACCTGCTCGGCCACCGCTTCCAGTTCTGCATCAGTGGCTTCTTCGATGGCCGCCACGTCCATCACCGCAATTACCGGCTGGCCGTCCACATTGGGGTCACGCAGGGCAATGCGCTTGGCGCCTTCAATAGCGCTGACATCCTTCAGCATATTGACGATCGGCACCGGCCAGAACAGGCCATCGGCAGTGGTCAGGTTTTCCGCCACGGACAGCATATCCGCCTTGTTCATGTAGCCGGACAGCGGGGTGAAATAACCGGCCCCCATCATCACCGCATTGGCGGCAGCTGCCGAGCTGATCACCACTGAAGGCAGTGATTCCGCTTCATGCTGCAAGGCAACGCGCGCGGCTTCATCGGCGACGTACAGGGGGTTCAATGCGTCCGCACCGTGCGGCTTGACCAAAGAGACCATCAATTTACTCCATATGCTCAATCAACGAGGGGGGTCCGTGAGCGGCGGAGTATAACAAAGGATAAGCGACAGGTCGGCCCGGGAATGCGTAATAAGAGAAGCACAAAAAAGCATAAGGGGAAGAGATCCCCCCCGCCTAATCAAGCCGCCAGCGCGCGTTTGCATGACGCCTGGCCTGAGTGGCCACAGGCGCGAGCCGAATTATACGATCGGCGGCTCCCCCGACAGGGTCGGCCCTTCCTCGATATCGTGGGTGAACTCTTCCAGGGATTGCGCCACTTCCCCCACCTCCTCGAAACGGGCGATGTGGTAGAGGGCTTCGCCTTCGTTGACCAGGGGCAGGTTGTTACGGCCCACCAGAATGCCGGCGGCAGGGGCGTGGATATTGATATCATCGCCGCCAAAGGGGCTGGAGATACGGCCGATCAAATCCCCTTTCTTGATCCAGGCACCCAGGGCCACCAGGGACAGGAAGACACCATCACGCTCGGCACGAACCCAGCTGGAGGAGCGGGCGATGTAGGGCTCGGCGGGTGCCTTGGTGCGGCGAGAACCGGTCATACCCAGATGATGCATCACGTTGAGCACGCCTTTGACGCCAGCACGAATGCAGGACTCGTCAAAACGCAGCGCCTCGCCGGCTTCGTAAGTGATAACCGGAATGCCCTGGGCTTCCGCCACTTCACGCAGCGTGCCTTCGCCCAGCACCGAGTTGATCACCACGGGCACGCCAAAGGCGTTGGCCATGGCGCTGGTATCGTCGTTGGACAGGTTGGCTCGAATCTGTGGCAGATTATCGCGGTGAATGGCGCCGGTGTGCAGGTCCACCGCGTGGGTGGCACGGTCCAGCACCTGGGTCTTGAACTGCCAGGCCATGCGCGCACCCAGGCTGCCGGTTTCCGAGCCCGGGAAACAGCGGTTCAGGTCCCGACGGTCCGGCAAATAGCGGGATTTATGGATAAAGCCAAACACATTCACCACCGGCACCGCCAACAGGGTGCCGCTGAGGTTTTTCAGGGCAGAATGGCGTAACAGGCGGCGGATGATTTCCACGCCGTTCAGCTCATCACCATGGATAGCCGCGCTGACCATGAACACCGGCCCCGGCTTGCGACCGTGGATCACGTGAATAGGCACATTCAGCGGGGTCTGGGTATAAAGCTGAGCCAACGGCAATTCCACTTTCGCACGGGAGCCGGGCTGGACGGTGATGCCATCAATTTCAAAGGGAGCGTTTTTCGGTTCTTTTGGATTTTTCATTCTTTTCTGACCACGTTGCCGACAGCCTTCCCTATCACGAGTGACGAACACAGAAAACCATGATTTTGTTCGGCTTTCGCAACTCGAAACTCGTCACTCGCTTCAGGCCGTTCGCACCTCAAGAGGTGCTCCTACCATAAACAGCCTTATCCCTTGGAACCTTTGGTTTGTGTCCGGTAGGGACGGGCATCCTTTTCGATGAATTTGATGATCATGCCAGCCACATCCTTGTTGGTGGCCATCTCAATCCCTTCCAGGCCTGGAGAGGAATTCACTTCCATCACCACCGGACCATGGTGCGAACGCAGAATATCCACCCCCGCCACATTCAACCCCATGATACGCGCGGCTCGCACAGCGGTGGCGCGCTCTTCCGGGGTGATGCGGATCAGGCTGGCACTGCCACCCCGGTGCAGGTTGGAGCGGAACTCGCCCGGCGCGGCCTGGCGTTTCATGGCCGCAATAACCTTGCCGCCCACCACAAAACAACGAATATCCGCGCCGCCGGCTTCCTTGATGTATTCCTGCACCATCACCGACACGTTCAGGCCCATAAAGGCTTCGATTACCGACTCCGCGGCCTTGCGGGTTTCCGCCAGCACCACGCCGATGCCCTGGGTGCCTTCCAGCATCTTGATCACCAGCGGTGCACCGCGAACCATGTTGATCAGGTCAGGGATGTCATCCGGCGAGTGGGCAAACCCGGTGATGGGCAACCCAACGCCTTTGCGCGAGAGCAGCTGCAATGAACGCAGTTTGTCACGGGACCGGGAGATGGCCACCGATTCATTGATCGGAAAAACGCCCATCATTTCGAACTGACGCACCACCGCCGTACCGTACTGGGTAATCGAGGCGCCAATACGGGGAATCACCGCATCAAACCCTTCCAGCACTTCACCCTTGTAGTGAATTTCCGGCTTGTGAGCCACCATGCTCATGTAACAGCGCAGGGTGTCGATCACATGCATTTCATGGCCCGCTGCTTCGCCGGCTTCGACCATGCGTCGCGTGGAGTACAGGCGCTTGTTTCGGGAAAGAATCGCAATTTTCATGGTTGCTCTTTTGTGCCGCCAAGGAGGAATGACGCTGTCGGGTCCACGGTAATCAGGTCCATGGCGGTTCGTCCCAGCAGCATGCGGAATTTCATGTTTTCACGGTCGGTGAGGGTGATCTCGATGGGCCAACAGCGCCCGCCCAATGCAATCTCCGTGCGAATCACCGGACGCTCTTCCTTGTGACCACCGGAGTCGGTGACCACACGGCGATCCAGCACCGGGGCTTCGCATTCACGAACGGTATCCTGATCCTGAATCGGGTGAATACAAAAACGCACCCACTCGGCCCCGTCACGCTCAAAGGTTTCCACCTGATAGGCGTGCAACGCGGACGTGCGGGCACCGGTATCCACCTTCATCTTGATGGCGTCGATGCCCAACCCGGGCAACTGGGCCCACTCACGCCAACCAACGATCACCTTGTTGCCCGCCTGCAAATCCTTTGTTGCCATCAATCGCGTCCCAGCAATTCGATTTTGTAACCATCCGGGTCTTGAGCAAAGGCCAGCACCGTGGTGCCATGCTTCATGGGGCCCGGTTCGCGGGTGATACGCCCGCCTCTTTCACGAATACGCTCACAAGCAGCGTACACGTCGTCCACGGCCAGAGCCACATGGCCATAGCCGTCGCCCAGATCATAGGATGACTGGTCCCAGTTACAGGTCAACTCCAGCACCGCGCCTTCCGATTCCGGCTGGTAGCCCACAAAAACATTGGTAAAGCGCCCTTCCGGGTAGTCCTTGCGACGCAATTCGGTCATCCCCAGCACCTGGGTATAGAAAGTGACGGACGCCTCAAGATCGCCCACACGCAGCATGGTATGCAGGATTCGCATGGTTGGGAAAACTCCTGACAACAGAGAAATGCACAGGTGCCGCAAGCGCCTGCCGTGTCAGGGCGAAGTGTGGTGGCAGAGGGAGGAATTGACAAGGAAAAACGCCGGAGACACGACGCCGAAAGCCAGACACAGGGAAAGGCGGTCGGGTTCTCAGCGTCAGGCCTCCGGCATTAGGCGTCTGGCGTACTTCAAGGCAGAAACAGGGACCCCTGATCCTCTACCCAGTCTTGCGGCACACTGCCCTCACGGATTCGCTGCGGGTGATCGCCCACATCCACCCGGGCCACTTCCTGGCCGCTGGTATAGTTGAAGACTGACATCTGGTCGGTGCCACTCCAGGACACATAGCAGTGGTCACCGTCCTTGCTGGTGGTCACCCAATACGGTTTTTCGCCAATACCGGTTTTCAGTTCGTAGGAGAAATCGTCACGGTCCACCAGCGCCACATAGTCGCTCATGGTGCCGGCCACACAGAAGGTGCTGTCGTCTGCACTCAAGGCGATGCCGTGGTGGGCGGAATCGTTCACATACGTTTCCCGGGTCACCAGCGGGCCGGTCAGGTCCGGTAGCTCGGCCAGACGCAACACTTTCTGCTCTTCCATGTCGTACTCGATAAAGCCGTGCAGAAAAGACAGCTGGAAGTAGAAATAACGCTCATCTGCCGTGTGCGCCATGGGCCGCACTGCGGTGCTCAGGTTGCCATAACCCGCGGCCTCCAGATCGGCTTCCAGATCCAGCGTTTTAATAATTTCCAGGCTGTCGGCATCCACTACCTGAAACACCCGCTCCCCCTTGGTCGCATCCAGCAGGTTCTTGCCAAGCAGGGCATCGGTGACGCCGCCCAGCAGCTCGCTGTCCAACGGGGTGTACACGGTACCGATACTGGCGTGATAAATGCGCTTGCCTTCCTCGGAGTAGATATTTTCATGGGGCGAGTCACCGGACGGGAACTTGCCCTGCTCTTCACCGGTTTCCACATCGAGAATATGGACCACGTTGCCGGTGGAGGCGGACACGGCCACCTGGGTGCCATCCGGGGACAACGCCATGTGATCGGAACGGTAACCGTCCACCTCAAAACGCCAGACCACCTCACCGGTGGCAATATCAATGGCGGCCACATCCGCATAGCTGGGGCGGGAGACGATCAGCAGGCGGCCGTCATTGGAGCTGTACATATCATCCACGTACTGGTGATGACCTTCGCCAATGAGCACGCGAATCCCCTGAAAGAACACCAGATCCAGTGGGTTCATGGCAATTGCCTTCTCCCGCTCGGTCTGGTCCGGTATGCCATTGATGCGCCCCAGTCGCTTGTAGGTGCTGGCATCAATCACATCGACCATGCCTTCCCAGTTATTGCCCACGAAAATGACCTTGCGCGGGCCATCTGGCTCGGTAGCCGGGTTGTCAGGGGATTCGTCCGCCGGCGCTTGCGGCTCCGCCACCTCCCGCTCTGCTTCCTGCGCCGGGCTACTGGCGGCGGGCGCATCACTGCTGCCACCCCCACCACACCCTGACACCAGCAAGGCGGTACTCAAGGCGATAGCACCCAAAGCACGGGGAAAGAACGGGATCTCGAAAACCGGTTGGCGCAGCAGCATGGCGATTCCTCAATAAGCCTGTTGTTGTGGATATAGAGCTGTCGATATATCGCTGCCCACAGGTTAATTGAGACGATCGTACAATCTAAATGTACTTTCCTTGTTGTTAT
>NZ_LWFX01000701.1:0-406 GCF_001635175.1 Alcanivorax sp. HI0083
GCCATGGCAGGGTTGGCCAGGCTGCCCAGTACGCAGAGACTAAGAGTGAAAACGATACGCACGGAGTTCCCCGAAACCCGGTGTGGAAGATAACCAGCATAGCAAAAACCGGGCGAGGGGTGCTACGAGCTACGAGCTACGAAAAATAGATAGAGGAAGTTGGGAAAGTTCCCGCTCTATTGAGGTCTGTTACGTTGCGTATGTCGACAACTGGGGGGGAGGGGCACGCCAGATGTCGGATTACGCCTTAGGCTAATGCGACCTACGATGGGTGACAAAAATACAGAAGGCCGCGTCCGTTTCCGGGCGCGGCCTCTTGGGTTAGGGCAGGCAACACGGTTTGCCCGCGTTATTGCCTGTTAGCGGGCTGCGTGTTGCATGAAGCGTGCAGCGTCTCTCGTCTACT
>NZ_LWFX01000702.1:0-445 GCF_001635175.1 Alcanivorax sp. HI0083
GACCTGAAACACTTTTCCCACAATCAGCCGGAAGCCTTTTCGCCAACGGATATCGCCACCTGTATGGCAATGTCTTTGAACCTGGCAAAGCATGAACTGAAAAACCGCATTACCGTGAGCCACTCACTGCCGGATTCCATGCCGTTGATTAACGGCTCGGAAAGCCAGCTGTCGCAGGTTTTCATGAATGTGTTCGTCAACGCCGCTCAGGCCATCGAAGGGAAAGGCAATATCACTATTGCCGGCCACTGCGATGAACAATGGTGCACCCTGACTATTACCGACGACGGCCCCGGCATTGCTGAAGATACTCTCAAACAGATTTTCGAACCCTTCTATACAACCAAACCGATCGGCCAGGGCACCGGACTTGGGCTGTCTATTTCCCACGACATCATCCAGCACCACGGCGGCACCATGACCGTGGAAAGCCAACTTGGCGCCG
>NZ_LWFX01000703.1:0-344 GCF_001635175.1 Alcanivorax sp. HI0083
CCAGGCCGGACTGGCAGGGGCAGGCAGTCATGGGGGTCTCCGCGGAAGCAATCAACAAAAGCGATCAAACAGGGCCAGCAGGTCCTGGCGTCGTTGAGGCAAATTCTCTCCCCTTGGGTCATTCAGTACCAGTGCATTCATGGCGCCATTGAGTAGCTCCGCGAGCCCTTCGGCGCTGCCAGCAAAGTGCAGGGCGCCTTCCGCCATGGCTTCGCGAATGCCCTCGCGCAACAGCGGGAAACTGTAACGCTCATCCAGGGCCCGCCAGCGTTGCTGACCCAGTACCGAGGGAGCTTCGACCACCAGGATGCGCCGCACATTGTCCCGGGCCATGAAATCCACCC
>NZ_LWFX01000704.1:0-319 GCF_001635175.1 Alcanivorax sp. HI0083
CTGGTGGACCAGGCGCTGGAGCATGGCATCGACAGTGTTGAGAACCCGCCGCAGGCGCTCACCGCACTGTTCAACCAGATCGACCATGAACCGATCTGGCTGGATCGGGAAAAACTGCGCCTGGCCTGTGATGTCTCGCACCGGGTGGGCCTCTCCGGTGAGCTGGTATTGCGAAACCTGTCGTTGATGGGGGGCTATCTGGGCGCCGCTGCGGCCAAGCCGTTGGTGTTCACCGGGCAGCTGGATCGCATGGCGAACCGGCGCCTGGTGGAAACCGGAAAATTCTGGATGGACGTGACCACGCCGGGCGGCATGGAAC
>NZ_LWFX01000705.1:0-325 GCF_001635175.1 Alcanivorax sp. HI0083
CTGTATGCGCGCCAACGCTGGAACCGGCGCCTGAAAAAGCAGGACAAACCACAGTAAGGCATTGCGCAACGCGCGCCGAGAATGGAGGAGAGCATTATGACCGGCATTTACCAAGACAATAGCGAAACCATCGGTAACACCCCCCTGGTGAAGATCAATCGCATCAGTCAGGGCAATATTCTCGCCAAGATCGAATCCCGTAACCCGGCCGGCAGTGTGAAGTGCCGGATCGGCGCGTCCATGATCTGGGATGCAGAGAAGAGCGGCAAACTGAAGCCGGGTATGACCCTGGTGGAGCCCACCAGCGGTAATACCGGTATTGCTT
>NZ_LWFX01000706.1:0-403 GCF_001635175.1 Alcanivorax sp. HI0083
GCAAGGCTCACCGACAGCAGCCCGGATTGTTCGGCTACGCCCAGGCCCAACATGGCGACGAGCACCACGCCCAGTGGCGCAAAGCTGGTGAAGTTGCCCACCAGGGTGGTGAACAGATAACGCAGGCCGTCACCGTCGAGCAGTGAGCGGGCGGTAATGGTGTCGTCGGTGAGAGGGTGAACCGCGGTGATATCCAGTGCACCCAGTAATGCGGTGAGGGGAAGCAGCAGCAGGCAAAGCCAGACAAATAACAAGGTCGGGTGGGGAAGCCGGTTGCCCAACTGCTCCAGCCGAGCTAGCCAGCCGTGGGTATGAGTCATGGATATTCCCCGCAAAATGAACGTCTACTTTAGCGAGTTGAGTGAATCGCGGGCAAGTGATGGTGGAGCACTATACGCTTGAG
>NZ_LWFX01000707.1:0-378 GCF_001635175.1 Alcanivorax sp. HI0083
ACCGTCGTGCACCTCACCAATTTTGTGAGACACACCGGTGTAGAAAAGAATACGCTCGGTAGTAGTGGTCTTGCCCGCATCTACGTGCGCACAGATACCGATGTTGCGATAGCGATTAAGAGGAGTCTTACGAGCCACGGTGCTAACCTCGATTCACTGGTTCAAATACAAAAACCGGCCTGTACACAGGCCGGTTTCACTCGCTTGTCTTCTGCCTTTAGAAGCGGAAGTGGGAGAAGGCCTTGTTGGCCTCGGCCATACGATGCACGTCTTCACGTTTCTTCATCGCAGCGCCTTTGCCTTCAGCGGCATCCATCACTTCGCCGGCCAGACGAGCAGGCATGCTCTTCTCACCACGCTTACGTGCAGCATCAACCA
>NZ_LWFX01000708.1:0-532 GCF_001635175.1 Alcanivorax sp. HI0083
CGGCGTGATGGGCCTGTATCTGCCCGATGCCATTCATGCCTACCAGGCCAATGGCGCTACCTATCTGGTCACCGCTAACGAGGGGGACGCCCGCGCTTGGGGGGAAGATAACGAGGGTTACTGGAATGAAGATCTTAAGGTTAACAGCACCGAATGTGGTGATGCCTCTCTTGGCTTTGTAGAGGAACTCCGCGTCAAGCATCTGGTTCATGCCGATGGCTTTGAGCGTCGTTGCGGCGATGACATGCCGCCACAACTGCTGGCGCTGGCGGAAGGGGCCCTGCTGGACCCGGATGTATTTGGCTATTGCGGGGCCGCCGCCGGAGACCCAGGGGATTGCCGTGACGATGAGTTGCTGGGTCGCCTGAATATCACCTGGGTGCAGGGCTACAAGACCGACGACAATGGCAAGCCGCTGCTGTTCAACGACGCGGGCGACCAGGATGACGACGGTAACCGCCTTATGTATGACACCCTGTACAGCTATGGTGGCCGATCTTTCTCCATCTGGGATGAGGATGGCAAGCAGGTA
>NZ_LWFX01000709.1:0-8426 GCF_001635175.1 Alcanivorax sp. HI0083
TTTTCTTTTCCAGATCGTCCAGGTCATTACCACTGTCTTCCAGATCACCCAGCTCTTTCTGGATGGCTTTCATCTGTTCGTTCAGGTAATACTCGCGCTGGCTTTTCTCCATCTGCTTTTTCACCCGGCCACGGATGCGCTTTTCCACTTTTAGCACATCAATGTCCGATTCCATCAGCGCGATCAGGTGTTCAACACGCTCGCGCACGTCCACCATTTCCAGCACGTCCTGCTTCTCCTCCAGCTTGAGC
Organism: Alcanivorax sp. HI0083; assembly: GCF_001635175.1. Lineage (NCBI taxonomy): Bacteria > Pseudomonadati > Pseudomonadota > Gammaproteobacteria > Oceanospirillales > Alcanivoracaceae > Alcanivorax > Alcanivorax sp. HI0083. The sequence goes on from NZ_LWFX01000709.1 coordinate 252, forward strand.
TGCAGGTGCGCGGCAATGGTGTCAGCCAAGCGGCTGACTTCGTCGATGGAAGAAACGGAGCCGGTCACTTCCGGCGCCACTTTCTTGGAGAGTTTGACGTAATCCTCGAACTGACCCTGCAGGGAGCGCGAGAGCGCATCCTGCTCGCTTTCGTCCGGGAGCCCTTCTTCCAGCTCGCGCACATCAGCAACAGCGCCTTCTTCACCAAATTCAGCCTTGGCCACATGGGCACGCTGGCCGCCTTCGACCAGCACCTTCACGGTACCGTCCGGCAGCTTGAGCAATTGCAGAATGGTAGAAACCGTACCAACCCGGTAGATGTCGTCCACACCCGGATCGTCGTCGGAGGCATTACGCTGGGCGACCAGCATGATCTGCTTGTCAGCTGCCATGGCAGCTTCAAGAGCCGCAATGGACTTTTCCCGGCCGACAAACAGCGGGATAACCATGTGCGGGTACACCACTACATCACGCAGCGGTAAAAGCGGAATATCTTTCAGCACGTATTGCCTCTATGACTTAGGTGAAAGCAGGACAGACCCGGACCATGCCCGGGTCTCAATCCGGTGCCACCTTGGAAGACTGCTCGTTGTTTTCATAAATCAACAACGGTTCGGATTCACCCTTGATTGTCGGGCTATCAATCACCACCTTGGCCACGCTATCCATGGACGGAACCTGGTACATGGTATCGAGCAGCACCCCTTCAAGGATCGAGCGCAGACCACGGGCACCGGTCTTGCGTACCATGGCCTTGTTGGCAATCGCGCGCAGGGCGTCGTCGCGGAAATCCAGCTCCACCCCTTCCATTTCAAACAGACGCGCGTATTGCTTGGTCAGCGCATTGCGCGGTTCGGTGAGAATCTGGATCAACGCTTCTTCGCTCAGCTCTTCCAGCGTCGCGATCACCGGCAGACGACCAATGAACTCGGGAATCAGGCCATACTTGACCAGATCTTCCGGCTCCACATCGACCAGCAGCTCGCCCAGATTGCGCGTATTGTCCTTGCTCTTCACCTCGGCGGAGAAACCGATACCGCCCTTCTCGGAGCGCTCGCGGATCACTTTGTCGAGACCGGCAAAGGCACCACCACAGATGAACAGCATGTTAGAGGTGTCCACCTGCAGGAATTCCTGCTGTGGATGCTTGCGCCCACCCTGAGGCGGCACAGACGCCACAGTGCCTTCGATCAGCTTCAACAGTGCCTGCTGCACGCCTTCGCCGCTCACATCACGAGTGATGGACGGGTTGTCGGACTTGCGGGAAATCTTGTCGATTTCATCGATGTAGACGATGCCGCGCTGGGCCTTGTCCACATCGTAGTCACATTTCTGCAGCAGTTTCTGGATAATGTTTTCAACATCTTCACCGACGTAACCCGCTTCGGTGAGCGTGGTTGCATCGGCAATGGTGAACGGCACATTGAGCAGCCGCGCCAAGGTCTCGGCCAGCAGGGTCTTGCCGCTACCAGTAGGCCCGATAAGCAAAATATTGCTTTTGCCAAGCTCGACTTCGTCACGGCCTTTTCCACCGCTACGCAGGCGCTTGTAGTGGTTATACACAGCCACAGCCAGCACCTTCTTGGCACGCTCCTGGCCAATCACGTACTCATCAAGGGTGTCCTTGATTTCGTGGGGCTTGGGCAGGCGCTCACCATCGGTGTCGCTGGTGTCTTCCTGCACTTCCTCGCGGATAATGTCGTTACACAGATCCACGCATTCGTCGCAGATAAAGACCGAGGGCCCCGCAATCAGTTTGCGGACCTCATGCTGGCTTTTGCCGCAGAAGGAGCAATACAGCAGTTTGCCGTCGTCGCCCTTGCCAGTGGAATCGGTCATCGAATTGCCTCTAAACCTGTGTATTTGCTTTGAAGATGCAGGGTAGCCCGGTGTTTTTCAAGCCCGCCGGGCTGCTCTGCCGTTCCGTTAGGACACTTTTTGTACTAACTCGCCCTATTTAAACAGGACGCTGGCTCAACACCGCGTCAATGATGCCGTATTCCTTCGCTTCGTCGGCACTCATGAAGTTGTCACGGTCAGTGTCTTTTTCCAGCTGCTCGATGGGCTGGCCGGTGTGGTGAGCCAGCAAGCTGTTGAGCTGCCCTTTGATTTTCAGGATTTCCTTGGCGTGGATTTCAATGTCTGACGCCTGGCCCTGGAAGCCACCCAGCGGCTGGTGAATCATCACCCGGGCATTGGGCAGCGCAAAACGCTTGCCGGCAGCCCCGGCGGTAAGCAGGAAGGCCCCCATGCTGGCCGCCTGGCCTACACACATGGTGGACACATCCGGCTTGATGAACTGCATGGTGTCGTAGATGGACATCCCAGCGGTAACCGAACCACCCGGGCTGTTGATGTACAGGTGGATATCCTTGTCCGGGTTCTCGGACTCAAGGAACAGCATCTGTGCCACGATCAGGTTGGCCATGTGATCTTCCACCTGGCCGATCATGAAGATCACCCGTTCTTTCAGAAGGCGGGAGTAGATATCGAAAGAACGTTCCCCACGGGCGGTCTGCTCAATCACCACCGGCACCAGGCCCAGATTGGTCGGATCCTTGATCAGCTGGTTCATTTCCGGGGTAAGCGAGTTAATACGGCTCAAGTCGATCATGTAGCGCTTTCCTTCTCGTCGATCGTCCGTGGACGTTCTCAACTGTTTATTGATGCCGGAGGTCAACAACCGGCATGTACCTTGCGTTGTCTTGAGGGCCAGAAGGCCGGAATACAAGGCAAGCAAGGCAAATAGGTCTTCAGGCATCTTATGACGGCACTTGGGGGGCGTCTATAAAAGTGGGCGGGAGAGGGGTTTAAGTGCACAATTCTTGCGCAAATTGCGCATAAATAACGCAAAACGGGGCCCGAAGGCCCCGTTTTGAAGGTCAAACAGAAGGTTTAAATCAGCCTTCCGCTTGCTCGCGCGGCTTAACCGCGTCCTGGTAAGGCATGCTTTTCTCTTCCACCTTGGCGCTTTCCAGCACCAGGTCGACTACCTGCTCTTCCAGCACCGCACCTTCGATCTGCTGCAGCTGCTGCGGGTTGCTGTAGACCCAGCTCACCACTTCTTCCGGCTTTTCGTACTGCTCGGCAATCTCTTCAACGCGGGCTTTTACCTTGTCGGCATCTGCCTTGATTTCGTTCTTGTCGAGGATGGCACGCACTACCAGGCCCAGACGCACAGAGCGCTCGGCCTGCTCTTTGAACAGGTCATCCGGCAAGATGGAGGGATCAAACTGCTGACCACCACCAAACTGCTGCATCATCTGCTGACGCATGCGCTGGATTTCCTGGGTGACCAGAGCTGCCGGCAGGTCAAACTCATGCAGGTTCACCAACCCGTCCATGGCCTGCTCTTTCACCTTGCTGGTGATGGCATTCTTGAGCTCACGCTCCATGTTCTTGCGTACTTCAGCCTTGAACTTGGCTTCGTCACCATCGTCCACACCAAAGCCTTTCATGAACTCGGCGTCTACTTCCGGCAGCGCCTTGCCTTCTACCTTGTTGACCTTGATCTGGAACACAACAGCCTGCCCCTTCAGGTCTTCGGACTGATAGTCTTCCGGGAAGGTCACGTCGATGTCTTTCTCGTCACCGGCTTTCATGCCAACGATGCCATCTTCAAAACCCGGGATCATCTGGCCGGAGCCCAGCTCCAGGTTCTGCCCTTCGGCGGTACCGCCTTCGAAGGCTTCGCCGTCTTTCAGGCCTTTGAAATCGATATTGACGCGGTCACCGGTCTCGGCGGCACGGTCCACATCGGCAAACTCAGCGCGCTGCTGGCGCAGGGTTTCGATCATGGTGTCCACGTCGGCGTCAGTCACTTCAGCCTGGGGCTTTTCCACTTCGATGGTATCGAACGCGGCCAGCTCAACCTCCGGGTACACCTCGAAGGTCGCCACGAACTCCAGATCCTTGCCGGCTTCGTTGGTCTTGGCCTCGAAACCGGGCATGCCTGCGGGCTGCAGTTTTTCCTGCTCCACCGCTTCAATGAAGGCTTCACGCATAACGTCAGCCAGCACTTCGTTACGCACGGCCCCGCCAAAGCGACGCTTTACTTCACGCATGGGCACTTTACCCGGGCGGAAACCGTCCAGACGGATCGTTTTCTGGGCTTCCTGCAGCTTGCCTTCTACTGCCACATCCACTTTTTCTGCGGGTACACCCACCGTCACACGGCGCTCAAGACCTGAAGTCGTTTCAACAGAAACCTGCATAACATCCTCTTTAAAAAAGACTTTTATCTCTGCCCGCCGCCGAAATAACGCGAAGACGGCCTAATGAAGGGCGCAGATTATAATCAAAGGGAGCTTCGCTGCCTACAGTCTGCCTATAGCGCAGCACCTGAAGCCCATACGAAAAAGCCTCCGGGGATCTATCCCGGAGGCTTTTAATATGGGGTGACTGATGGGGCTCGAACCCACGACCGCCGGAATCACAATCCGGAGCTCTACCAACTGAGCTACAATCACCATAAAACTGTCTGCTTTCTTCCTGTCCTGCCTGGCGCGCCTGGCAGGACTCGAACCTGCAACCGACGGCTTAGAAGGCCGTTGCTCTATCCGGTTGAGCTACAGGCGCTTGCAGGTTACCGCCATCAAGCCAACTGGTCGGGGTGGAGGGATTCGAACCCCCGACATCCTGCTCCCAAAGCAGGCGCGCTACCAGGCTGCGCTACACCCCGTCTCTTAAAGCTGCGTCAGTGACTAAGCTCGAAAGCGAGGCGCGCATAATACTCGGCACCCCCATGAGCGTCAACGGTGTTTAACGCAAAAAAATCTCTAACGTTCAGATTTTAGGCAACTTTTGCGCCTGTTTTTTGCGAACAGTGCCTGCGCATGCGAGAATCGCGCCGTTCACGGCTACCCCCGGCAGGCTGCAATAACCGCGACCGCGCCGAGCCACCCCTACTGTAGTCAATTTCAGAGAGATCGCCCACATGACCGCCCAGATTCTTGATGGCAAAACCCTGGCCCAGCAGTTTGAGCAGGAGATGCGCCTGCGCGTCGACACCCTGAAAGCCAAGGCCCACGGCCGTACGCCGATCCTTGCCACCATTCTGGTGGGTGCCGACCCGGCCTCCGCCACCTATGTAAAGATGAAAGGCAATGCCTGCCAGCGTGTCGGCATGGAATCAGTCGCCATCGAGCTGGCCGAAAGCACCACCACCGAGCAATTGCTGGCCAAGATTGACGAACTGAACAACAATCCGGATGTACACGGCATTCTTCTGCAGCACCCGGTGCCCGCCCAGATCGACGAGCGCGCCTGTTTCGATGCTATCAGCCTGGAAAAGGACGTGGACGGCGTCACCTGTCTTGGCTTTGGTCGCATGAGCATGGGCGAAACCGCCTACGGCTGCGCCACCCCCAAGGGCATCATGCGGTTACTGGAACACTATCAGGTAGAGCTGGAAGGCAAACACGCCGTCGTAGTGGGCCGCAGCGCCATTCTGGGCAAGCCCATGGCCATGATGCTGCTCGAAGCCAATGCCACCGTTACCATCTGCCACAGCCGCACCCAGAACCTGCCGGCCCTGGTGAAGCAGGCCGACATCGTTGTGGGCGCCGTGGGCAAACCGGAATTTATCAAGGCAGACTGGATCAAGGATGGCGCAGTGGTGGTCGATGCCGGCTTCCACCCGCAAAAATGCGGGGATATTGAATTGGCGCCGCTGGTTGATCGCGTCGCTGCCTACACCCCCGTTCCTGGCGGTGTCGGCCCGATGACCATCAACACCCTCATCTTCCAGACCCTGCAATCCGGCGAGAAAGCCTTCGGCTAAACGTCAACCGGGGCGTTCCAGGCGCCCCACTCTTCCTGGTTTCCTGCATCATCTGTGCCCACCCGTCACTGTCATAAAACCGTCAATACCCACCGCTGTCGGGCTGGGTTAGCATCCTTGATGCTGCAGTGATTTTCTCGTTGCAGACCGCCAAAGTGGCAGACCAAGGAGAGCACCATGTCAGGGAAATTCGAGATCGACAAAGCCAGCAATGAGCAGTTCATCTTTCGCCTGAAAGCCGGCAACGGCGAGATCATCCTCGCCAGCGAGCAGTACACCACCAAGACTGCCTGCGAGAACGGTATCGACTCGGTAAGAAAGAACAGCGCCGATGACAGCAATTTCGAACGCAAGGTTGCCAAAGACGAACGCCACTATTTCGTTCTCAAGGCCGCCAATCACCAAGTCATCGGTCAAAGCCAGATGTACAAGAGCACCAGCGGCATGGAAAACGGCATTGAGTCAGTCAAGAACAATGCCCCGGATGCAGCCCTGGAAGATCTGACCTGAAGGCCACATTACGACTCGCGCAGTCGTAAAACGCAAAAGACCGCACCCGGTATCCGGGCGCGGCCTTTTTTAACAGCGCCAGGTTCGGCGCTTACCTTCCAGCACGGTCAACCGCGCTTCAAGCTTCCTTCGGCCAGGATTCGCGCAGGCCTACCGTCTGGTTGAACACCAGTCGCTCATCAGTGCTGTCCTGGTCCACACAGAAATACCCTTCGCGCTCGAACTGGTAACGGGTTTCCGCCAGCGCACCACGCAACCCTGGCTCTACCCAGCAACCATCCAGCACAGTCAGGGACTCAGGATTGATGTGGGACAGGAAGGTCTGCCCCTCTTCCAGTCCCTTGTCAGGGTTGGCAGCACTGAACAAACGATCGTACAGCCGAACCTCGCAAGGCAGCCCCTTGTCCGCACTCACCCAATGAATCACACCACGCATCTTGCCCTGATCATCAGCATTTTCCGGGTTCTTGCCCAGCGTGTTCGGATCATAGCTGCAACGCACTTCCACGATTTCGCCCTGATCATCACGCACTACATCGGTGGCACGCACCACATAGCCATAACGCAACCGCACCCGGTCGCCCAATACCAGACGCTTGAATTTCTTGTTGGCCTCTTCGCGGAAATCTTCACGGTCGATATACACCTCCCGCGTCATCGGCACATGACGAGTCCCCATGGATTCATTCTGGGGATGCACCGGTGCTACCAGCGTCTCCTCTTTGCCCGCTTCCCAGTTCTCAATAACCACTTTCAGCGGGTTCATGACGCACATGGCGCGGGGCGCATGCTGGTTCAAGTCATCGCGGATAGCCGCTTCCAGCATCGCCATGTCCACCACCGAGTCCGCACGACTCACCCCTACCGATTCGCAGAAGGTGCGGATAGAGGTCGGCGTGTAACCACGGCGACGCAAGCCGGAAATCGTCGGCATGCGCGGATCATTCCAGCCATCCACGTGCCCTTCATCCACCAATTGCTTGAGCTTGCGCTTGCTGGTCACCGTGTAGTTCAGGTTCAGGCGGGCAAATTCATACTGGCGAGGGGTCGCCGGGACCGAGGTGTTTTCCACCACCCAGTCATAAAAGGGGCGGTGATCCTCAAATTCCAGCGTGCACAGGCTGTGGGTGATGCCTTCAATGGCATCCGACAGCGGGTGCGTAAAGTCATACATGGGGTAAATCACCCACTTGTCGCCGGTCTGGTGATGGGTCTTCTTGCGGATTCGGTAAAGAATCGGATCACGCAGGCTGATATTCGGGCTCTGCATGTCAATTTTTGCACGCAGTACCGCCTCGCCTTCGTCCAGCTTGTTATCACGCATCTGCTCGAATAGCGCCAGGTTTTCATCCACGGAACGGTCACGGTAAGGGCTCGGTTTGCCAGGCGTGGTGAAATTACCGCGGTATTCAGCGATTTCCGTCGGGCTCAGGCTGTCAACATAGGCCAGGCCTTTCTGGATCAGGCCCACCGCCAGGTCATACAGCTGGTCGAAGTAGTTACTGGCAAAGCGCTCTTCACCGTTCCACTGGAACCCCAGCCACTGCACATCCTGCTTGATGGACTGGATGTACTCGTCCTCTTCCTTTTCCGGATTGGTATCGTCGAAGCGCAGATTGCAGCTACCGCCATAGCTTTCCGCGATACCAAAATTGAGACAGATAGATTTCGCATGGCCGATATGCAGGTAACCGTTGGGCTCCGGCGGAAAACGGGTAACCACCTGGCCGTCATTTTTACCTTCTGCGAGGTCACGGTCGATGATCTGTCTGATAAAATTGCTTGGCGCTTTCGTTTCGCTCATTGCCTGGGCCAGTCCGGATAGAGATACGGTAAATGGGTACGGTGAAAATGAAGGTGCGCTAGTGTACTGTAGCCCCCCC
>NZ_LWFX01000710.1:0-406 GCF_001635175.1 Alcanivorax sp. HI0083
ACATAAGCCCGTCATGTTTGCCGATGACGTTGCCGTGGTCATCCTCAATGGTGCCGGGCTGCGCAGGCAGGTACTGCTCCAGGAAATCCTTGAAGCGGCGCTCACCGATAAAGCAGATGCCGGTGGAGTCTTTCTTCTTGTGGTTGTCGAAGCCTTTTTCTTCGGCAATGCGGCGAACTTCCGGTTTTTCCAGATCACCCAGCGGGAACAGGGTGCGGTCGAATTTCTGGTAGTCCACCGCATGCAGGAAATAGGTCTGGTCCTTGTTGGTGTCCACCGCGCGCAGTAGCTGCGCTTTGTCGCCATGGCTGACCTGGGAGTAATGCCCGGTGGCGATGTAATCCGCGCCCAGGGTGATGGCGTGATCGAGGAATGCCTGGAACTTGATTTCCTTGTTACAGAGGAT
>NZ_LWFX01000711.1:0-417 GCF_001635175.1 Alcanivorax sp. HI0083
TTTAGCAACGTCATCTTCACACTTCACCGGCAACAAATAGTTTCTACGGTCATATTCAATGGCAACGTAGGAATCATCCTCACAACCATTACTGAGAATCCTTATCAACTGAGGAATCTCTCGGCCCGGGTGGTACTGATCTTTTTTTTGTATATGAAGGACAAACGCCCGACCACACCAGCTAGCCTCAAAAATAGGGTGAGCCAGGTTGAGAAAATAGATGCTCGGGCACTTGCCGATTCCTATATCACTCACAATCCCAGCAACCACATCTCGCATGTACCCTAAGCGCCAAAGCTTCCTCAAATGCCGGCGTACTCTTTGAACTGACATCCCCACCTGCTTGGCCAAGCCAAAAGTCGAACAATTTCTGACTACACCGCAGGAATCCGCCTCAGTCAGCAACACTATAAGAAC
>NZ_LWFX01000712.1:0-254 GCF_001635175.1 Alcanivorax sp. HI0083
TCTGCACCATCCAGCAGCTCGGCGATGCGATCACGATCTTCCTGAGCGGACTGACGGCCGATTTCCGGGTTTGCGCCGGCGCCCAGCCCTTTAGTCACCTGGCTACCCAGCTGAATCACGGTCTTGGATGAGGCATTACGCAGGGCCTGGGCGTCAGTGTTGGCGCAGATGAAATCCACCCCTTCCACACCGGAACGCACCATGTGATCCACGGCGTTACCGCCGCCACCACCGACACCTACCACTTTGATTAC
>NZ_LWFX01000713.1:0-497 GCF_001635175.1 Alcanivorax sp. HI0083
TTGCCCGATATAGTCACCTTCAGGGCTGTTAATCTGCATGTAGGTTAATGGCGCACTTTTACTCACCAGTGGCAGCGTTAGTGTTTGGGAACTGTTTTGCCCAAGGCTGTCAGTGACGGTGAGTTTTAGCGTGAGCTCTTCGCCATCCAGGGGTAGGGAAGGAACGGTAAAAGATGGTGTTGCGCTGTTCGTGTTCGTCAACGTAATTGCGGGGCCATTCAATTGCTCCCACTGGTAGCCGGCAATAACACCGCTATCGGAATACGACTTTTCGGCAGACAGGGTTACAGAGGTGTCGTCAATGAGCTGGCGCATGGGGCGCTCAATAACCGCAACGGGATGCGGTAAATTTTCTGGCAGAGTGGAGTTGATGCGGATGCTGCCGTTCAGCGGGGCATCGTTATTGCCGCAGTACTGTACGAAGTCCAGTGCTATGACCGGATTCGCTGCCGCGAGATCCAGTTCATGAATGAAGAAGTCACCGTCAATGGTGTTGC
>NZ_LWFX01000714.1:0-351 GCF_001635175.1 Alcanivorax sp. HI0083
TATTGGCCACCTGTGAGCCCAGGTGGAAATGCAGCAGCTTCACGCAGTCCAGTCGCCCGGCGGCACGGCAATGCTCGATGGCCGCCATCAGCTGCGGCGCACTCAGGCCGAACTTGGACTTCTCACCCCCGGTGTTCTGCCAGTTGCCCTTGCTGATGCTCATCAGCCGCACCCGCAGGCCGATACGCGGCGACACGCCCAGCTCGTCTGCCAGCGCCAGCAGCGCCGGCAGCTCGGACATCTTCTCCACCACGATATGCACGCGGAAGCCCAGCTTCTCGCCCATCAGCGCCAGGCGCAGGTATTCCGCGTCCTTGTAGCCATTGCAGACAATAGTGTCGCCCGGGTTGG
>NZ_LWFX01000715.1:0-517 GCF_001635175.1 Alcanivorax sp. HI0083
TCAACGCCTCATCCCGTTCGATCCGATGAATCTGCAACTCCTGTCCGCAGATCAACACGGCCACATCGGCAGCCTGCTTTCCGGTGACCGCTAGCTGATGCTGCACTTGGCATTGGATGTACTCGGGAACCCCATCGGCCCAGAGCTTGGCGCCGTACTGGCCGGTGGTTTTGCACTCGAGGATCTGTACGTCATCGTTACCCACCACGGCGTAATCCAGATTGGCGAGCATCCAGGGCTTGTCTTCATCCGGGTGCTGCAGAACGGAATTCACCCGCCGAACCTTGTTGCCGGTGATCTTGGCGTAAGCCTCGGCCACCTTGGGCTCCAGCAGGGTGCCCCAGTAGAGCGGCGATTGGATGTCATCGGGATCAGGCGCGGGTAACAGACCATCGCGCCCGGTCTTGATCATCCACAGCTCCAGCGGTGACTGGTACGGGCTGATGCCGACGGCGGCAGCCGCATCACTGGCGCCAATGCCCTGCTTGCGGATCTTCAGCCAGTCCTCCCGGCTCAT
>NZ_LWFX01000716.1:0-335 GCF_001635175.1 Alcanivorax sp. HI0083
GGCCAGGCCGTATCTGCCTGGGTCAGCGTCAACGTGGGCACATCAACCTGCAGCTGTCCGCTGATCGGCTCACCGCCTTCCAGAGTGCCCCACAGCGCCACGGATGCATCCAGCGAGCCCAGATCCAGCGGCATTTTTTCTATCTCGGGCAACCATTCGTGCAGGCGCTTGCCCTCGAAGCGGGTATAGATATCCGCATCCACCTCATCCAGCGCGTAGGCATCATCGTGCAGGTGTATCTTTGCCAGCAGGGAGAGGGGGCGGTCCCGGGCTTCCACACGCAGGGCCAACCGGTGTTCGCCACCCGTGTTGGTCATGGTGGCATCCAGCTGCGA
>NZ_LWFX01000717.1:0-528 GCF_001635175.1 Alcanivorax sp. HI0083
GCCCAGCCACTGGGCCAGTGCCACCATGCCAAACAGCGCAACACTCACAAACAACAGGTCCGCCAGCACAATACCTGCGGCCACCAGCAAACCATGGGAAACCCCGAACCGGGCTGAACGGACCACCACCAACGCCACACTGGTACTGGGCAGCGCCGCCATTGCCACCAGGGATAGCATCAACAGAAACAGCGACGGGATATCCATAAACCCTCACCGAAACAGAACAATGAACAATGCCAGTTTACAGCGAACCCGGACCATCCTGCGCGTCACAGCACAACCGGCCCTGCTCCAGCTGCAAACGCAGAACCGTACGGTAATCCTCCGCCTGCGGAAAATCCGCCGCACCGGTCAGGTAGAGACTGTCGTCCCGCAGGGTTTGGCCCACCACCAACGTGCCGGTAAAGCCAAGAGGAAGCTGCAACGCAGGATAGCGCCAGGGCATCAGCCCCCCTCTCACCCTTTCCGGTGCCACCTCGTTAATTCCCGGCCAGCGCGCCGGAGTGGAAATAATATCCCCCTGCT
>NZ_LWFX01000718.1:0-460 GCF_001635175.1 Alcanivorax sp. HI0083
GCAATGACTTCACCCTCGCTCTGCCCATCCACCTGACCATCGTTGAGGTCTTCAGACAGGGCCGCGAACATGGAGTCCGCTGTTTCGGTGCTGTTCGGGTTCTCGGTCTTGGCAGCCTCCGCCATGTCGGCCATCAGCGCCGCCACTGCCTCCACCGCTGTACGTAGTTTTACAACCTTCTCCTGGTCATCCTGGTCGCTGGTAATCAGCGGCGGGGAAGACAGCAGGTCCACGCTGTCGTCCAGCAGGCCAAAGCCGAACTGGCTGCGCACCTTGCTTTTCGCCAGCTTCAGGGCGGCGGTCCATTCAGCGGCGCTCACCGTGCCATTGTCATCACCCGCGAAACCGCTGTCTGTGTTGTCCGCGTTGGCCAACGCCATCTTGACCACCAGGGTGCTCAACGGCGTCGGGTAGTTGGTTTCACCATTGGCAACCGCTTCTGCCGAAGTGACAGACAACA
>NZ_LWFX01000719.1:0-329 GCF_001635175.1 Alcanivorax sp. HI0083
GCAGGGTTCCATGTACAACATCCACTCTGAAGAAGCGGCGTGGGTATCCCATGAAGATTTTGAAGGTGGCAACATCGGTCACCGTCCGGGCGTGAAAGGCGGCTACTTCCCGGTTCCGCCGGTAGACAGCCTGCACGATCTGCGTGGCGCAATGTGTTCTGCCATGGAATCCATGGGCCTGAACATCGAAGTGCATCACCACGAAGTGGGCACCGCAGGCCAGTGTGAAATCGGCGTTGGCGCCAACACCCTGACTGCCAAGGCAGACGAAGTACAGATCCTCAAGTACTGCGTACACAACGTGGCTCACGCCTACGGCAAAACCGCTA
>NZ_LWFX01000720.1:0-9169 GCF_001635175.1 Alcanivorax sp. HI0083
CCTGACCCTGCGGGCCCGCCCCATAACCGCGACGCCACAAATGAGTGGAACGGTCATGTCCTGCCCGGGCGTGATTGGCTAGCCTGACTGAATCGTCAGGGAGGCTGCCATGAAATCCATTCCAACATTTTGCCGGGTCTGTGAACCCTCCTGCGCACTGATTGCCCAGGTCGACGACGGCAAAGTCACCCGCCTGCAACCGGACAAGGCCCACCCTGTCAGCAAAGGTTTTGCCTGCCACAAGGGCATTAACTACCTGGCCATCCACCAGGACCCGGATCGCCTCGATCAGCCCCAGGTACGGCAAGGCAGCCGCCGGCCCGGTGAAGGCCAATGGCAACCCCGGGACTGGGACAGTGCGATAACAGACATCGGCACCGCTCTCACCCGGATCCACACACAGCACGGGCCGGATGCCATCGGCGGCTATATTGGCAACCCCTCGGCTTTCAACGCCCTGGGCAGTCAGGCCATTGGCGATTTCTTCATGGCCATGGGCAGCCGGCGCATTTTCAACTCCGGCACCCAGGACTGCGCCAACAAATTTGCCGCCGGCGAAGCCGTGTTCGGCACCAGCACCCTGCACCCGGTACCGGATATCGAGAACACCGATTGCCTGCTCATGTTCGGCGAAAATCCGAAAGTCTCGCACATGAGTTTCATCTCCATCGCCGACCCCATGGCCAAGATCCGCACCGCCTGCCAGCGCAGCGCCCAGGTGTTCTACATCAACCCCCGCCTAATCGAATCCGCCAGCCCCAAAACCGGGGAAGTGATACAAATCCTTCCCGACACGGACCTCTATTTGATGGCCGCCCTGCTCCATGAAATGGATGCGCTGGGCCGTTTCGATGAAAACGTCATTCGCGAGCATGGCACGCGCATAGATGCCTTGCGTGCTTTTATTGCCCCCTACTCCGCTGATGCCGTGGCCGAGGTGGTAGGCCTGGGTGCCGACACCATTCGTGACCTGGCAGATACGTTCAGTGGCGCAGAGCGTGCCTGCGTGCACATGTCCACCGGCGTCAACATGGGCCAGCACGGCACACTCTGTTATTGGCTACTGCAGATGCTGAGCTTCGTTACCGGCAACCTGGACAAGCCCGGCGGCAACTTCTACAGCGAAGGGTTCTACCCCGCCGCCAAGGCCGGCCGCGCCCGCCTTGATAACGTATTTTTTCCCTCCCAGCATGGGGAAATGCGGCATATCCGCGGCGCCTTGGCCGGCAACCTGCTGCCAGACATGATCCTCGACGACGACAACCCGATCCGCGCCCTGGTAGTGATTGCCGGCAACCCCTTGCTCAGCGTGGGCGGTGAAGGCCGCTGGCGCCAGGCGCTGGAAAAGCTGGACCTGTTGATCGTCATTGATCTGTTCCGCAATGCCACGGGGGAATACGCACATTACTTGCTGCCCTCGGCAGACATGCTGGAACGCCCGGACCTGAATATCTGTGGGCTGGGCATGCAGTACCAGCCCTATGTGCAATACACTGACGCGGTGGTTCCGCCCGCCGCACAACGCCGTGAAGAATGGTGGATTCTGTCGCACCTGTTGCAGGCCATGGGACGGCACGCGCCCATGCTGGAGCAGGACCCGCCCCGCCCATTCGGCCGGCTGGATCACATGCTGTCACGTACCGGGCTTTGCGTGGACACACTGGCACAACAGCCATCCGGCACCACCGTGCTGGACACTCAATCCATCGGCCGCTTCTATACGGATTTCATTCAAACTGATGACAAACGGGTCGATTGCTGCCCACCGCTATTTGCTGATGCCATGGAACTGGCCAACCAGCAATTTCAGGCCCTGACCACCTCGACTCCAGCCTTCCGGCTGATCAACCTGCGTACCAACTACATGCACAACAGCTGGTACCAGAATGTGCCGACACTGAAACGTGGCGCCCATGCCAGCAATGCGCTGCACATGAACCCGGCAGACCTCCAGTCCATAGGCATTGATGACGGCGACGAAGTCGAGGCCAGCAATACCTACGGGCGGGTGCGAGTCAAGGTGCGCAGTGACGACAGTCTGCGTGAAGGTGTGGTCGCCATGACCCACGGCTGGGGCAACCGGCAAACACCGGGGATGCGCGTGGCGCAGCAGCACCCGGGAGTGAACATCAACGCACTGCTTCCCAACGGCCCCGGCAGCTTTGAGAAACTCAGTAATCAGGCCTTCATGAGTGGCGTGCCGGTCTCGATTAATCCGGTGGCGACTCAGCGTACCCGCGCTTAACCCAGCCAGCGAAAGGCGCGCTTCAGCGCCTGGGTGCCATCGTGGTCAATCCAGTTACCATGGGCCAGCACGATGCGCTCCGGTTGCCATTGCAGCATGCGCTGGAAGCTGGCCCGTGCCTGATCCTTGCCGCCCCGAAAAGTAAACCGGTAATCCAGTGGCGCCTGTCCGTGCGGTGCAACCACACCCGCCAGGCGCAGCAGCCACCGCAGGCGCCAATGCACTTTGCCGGGATCAAAATTCTCGATTAGATCAGCCAGGATCAGCGTGCGGCTGGGGCGATGCAAAAACACCACCTCCTCCATCACCGAGCTGCCGCGAAAGCACAACTGATCAAGAGTGTCATGCCATTCCGGCGGCGGACGGTCGCCCAGATCATCGCTGAACGACACAGATATATTCTGGCTACTGGCTCGCTCTCTCACCCCCGGTGAGGCCCAGCAACGGGCCTCGGGATAGTGTGCCGACCAGTCAGCGATATAGGCGTAGTGAATCCGGTTGGGCGACACCAGATGCGTCACCGTGCCCAGGGTTTCCAGCTGCCTGGCCAGGGGCGCGTTCCACGCCACCGGTGAATGCAGCCACAACCGGTTGCCCGGCAAACGCACAATGGTCATCCGGGTCGTGAAGGGAAGCCCTGCCCCATACAGGGCCATATGTATCACCGGCCCATCGACAATCCAGACGTCATCGGCCACCGGCTTGAGCCAGTTCACCGGTTCATACAATGACAGCACAGCCATGATACCCCTCCCTGGGCCAGACAGCCCGACAACGGGTCGTCAGAAAATTCAGTAACGCCTCGCGGTATGCATCAAACGCTTCATATTGTGGAACATGACCGATGCCCTCCAATTCAACCAGAGTCGCATCAGGAATGCGTTGCGCCGCTTTCTTGCCCAGCTGGTCATAGCGCCCCAGTTGGGCACGCTCTGATTCCGGTGCCCGGTTACGTCCCAGCGCGGTGCGGTCCCGGGTGCCGATGATCAACAGGGTGGGCACCTCAAGCCGCGCAAAATCCTGCACCACCGGCTGGCTGTAAATCATGTCGTAGGCAAGGGCGGAATTCCAGGCAATACGCGGGTAGTCCGGCCCGCGAATCCAGCCCTGTTGCAAGGTCAGCAAGGGGGCATAATCGTCTTTCCACTGGCCATCGAAATAGCTGGCCGTCATATAGGCCTTCACTTTTTCCGGGGTTTTCTTCAGCTCCCCTTCATACCAGGCATCCACGGATTGCCAGGGCACCACCGGGCGCCAGTCTTCCAGGCCAATGGGGTTCACCAATACCAGCGCATCACTGCGTTGCGGGAACATCAGGGCAAAGCGGGTCGCGAGCATGCCTCCCATGGAGTGGCCGACCACGGTCGCGCTGTCCACCTTGAGCGTATCCAGCAAACGTCGGGTTTGATCAGCCAGCACCTGAAAACTGTACTGAAAATGGGCGGGCTTTGAGGATTTCCCGAAACCGATCTGATCCGGCACCACCACGCGATAGCCCTGCTCAAGCAGGGCAGCCATGGTGGTTTCCCAATATGCCCCGGAGAAGTTCTTGCCATGGAGTAACAGCACCGTTTCGCCATTGGCATCTTCCGGCGTCACATCCATATACGCCATTTCCAGGCGCTGTTGCTGATCCGTCACGGCCAGGGTCTGGACCGGATAAGGATAGGCATAACCCGAGAGCTGTGCATCCAGCGCCACCGGCTCTGCCAGCGCCAAACGACTCAACAACAGGCAAAGCAGGACACCCAGCCCCTGACTCCATTGACGCTGAATCGATTCCCCCTTCATGGCACCTCCTCACTGGCATGTTTTTGAACACTTACCCGTTGTGAGTGCGTTTTGCACGTCCGGTTCCCGCTAATTGCCGCTGTTTTCACTGCGGGTGGGGGAAATGCAGACCAACCCGCAACCCGCCCGAGGGGCTTTCATCCAGCACCAGTTTGCCACCGTAAGCCGCCACGGTATCGCTGACGATCGACAATCCCAGCCCGTGGCCAGCAGCGCGCTCATCCAGGCGCAGCCCCCGTTGTAGCACCTGTTCGCGGCGATCTTCCTGGATACCGGGGCCATCATCCTCCACACACAGTATCAGCTGCTTGCGCTCTTCATTGTCCGCACAGCGTTCTTCCACCACGTGTACCGCCACGCGGACACGACGATTCGCCCATTTGAAGGCGTTATCCAGCACATTGCCCAACACTTCGAGCATGTCATCGCGATCAAACGGCTGAGCCGGTAGCGCCGCCATCTCCAGATGGATGTCCAGGTCACGCCGGTGAGCCTGCTCCAGCGTGGTCAGCAACAGGGGGATATCCTGCGCCGGAGAAAATGGATTACTGGTCGTCACGCCCGCCGCGACCCGGGCCCTCCCCAGGGCGCGGCGAATGTTGGCTTCCATCTGCGCCAGCTGTTCGCAGAGCAGAGCATGCAACTCCGGGTCCGACGCCGCCAGTTCCTCCGTGCAGCGATTCTTGAGAATCGCCAGCGGGGTTTTCAGCGCATGGCCAAGGTCACCCAGCGCATGACGGGAACGCTGGAGTTGCTGCTCCGTATGGCGCTGCAACCGGTTGATCTCTACCACCAGGGGATGCAGCTCCAACGCCACTGTCTCGCTCAATTCATGACGCTGCCCGCCGCGCAGTTGTTCAATTTCGTCCCGTGCCCGGCGAAGGGGGGCCAGGCCCCGGCGCAGTAACCACTGCTGGACGCCGGCCAATACCAGCAACACCACCACCCAGACCACCAGCACCACGGTGCGCGTCTGGTTATAGGTGTGCAGAATCGGGGTGTAATCCTGGGCCACCACCACAGTGATGGGCTGGCCTTTTTTTTCGTATTCACCGCGAAAGCGCAGCAACTGCTGATCCGCCGGCCCGGTTTGCAAGGCTGCATGCACCCCCGGCTGCGCAGGCACCTCCAGCTGCTGATCCCACAGCGAGCGCGACCGCCAACGCTGCTCCCCCAACAACACCACAAAATAACGCCCGGACAGGGGCCGTCGGTAAGCAGGATGCAAACGGGAGGTATCCAGGCTCAAGCGTCCTTGTGGGTCGGCCATCAGTGCGGCCAACACCCCGGCGGCATCATCGCGTAACTGCAGGCTCAGGGTCAGGCGCTGATCGCGCTCCAGCCACCACAGCGCCCCCTGGCTGATCACCACCCCGGCCAGCAGCAGGCTGACGAACAGGCTGATTCCCAGCCGACGCCCCATGGAGGTCATCGCGCTTGCCCGGTGAAGACATACCCCTGCCCACGGCGGGTTTCGATCACGCTTTTCCCCAGCTTGCGGCGCAGGCGGTTCACGTGTACTTCCAGTACGTTGGAGTCGCGGTCACTTTCGTTATCGTACAGATGAGAGGCCAGCTGCCCTTTGGAAAGCAATCGATCAGGGTTATGCATGAAGTATCGGAGCATGCGGAATTCTGCGCCGGTCAGGGTGATTTCCGTTTCCCCAGACCAGACGCTCTGGCGGTTTTCATCCAGTTTGAAAGTGCCCGCCGTCAGCTGGGCCGTATTCGCCCGGCCATGGGTGCGCCGCAACAAGGCCTGTACCCGCAGTAACAGTTCGTCAGGGTGAAACGGTTTGGCCAGGTAGTCATCGGCCCCGCTTTGCAGGCCTTCAATGCGTTCCGCCCAGCTGTCGCGGGCCGTGAGGATCAGCACGGGCACCTGTTGATTGTCCCCGCGCCACTGCTGCAGAACCTGCAAACCATCCAGACCCGGCAGACCCAGGTCCAGAATCACCAGATCAAACGGATCATCATTGAGCGCGGGCAAGGCATCACGACCATCCGCCAGCCAATCCACCGCGTAGCCATGCTCACGAAGCATGGGCATGAGCTGATCCGCCAGCGGGATACTGTCTTCGACCAGAAGAATCCGCATCAGTCGTCACGCTCGTCATCAAGGATGTCTGCGGTGCGGGCATCCATTTCAATCTCGCGGACCACCTGGTCCCGGGTCAGCAACTCAATTTCATAGATCAGCAGGCCATCGTCACGTTCCAGCTCGACCTCCAGCACACGACCTTGCGGGTAGCGTTGTTCCAGCGTTTTCAGCAACGACGCAAGCGACAGGATTTCCCCCTGCTGACGTAGCCGCAAGGCTTCATCCTGGCTAATGTCATCGGCCACACTGGAGAGCGAACACACGCACAACAGGGCGATCAAGATCGCCCTGCTCTTGCGTGGCCATCGGCCCGGCAATGTGTGGGAAAGCAAGGACTCAGTCCTTCTCTTCGCCCAGCACGTCACCATTGCTGGCATCGATATCCAGATCCCACTCCACGCCCTGCGGGTCGCGCAGCTCAACCTGGTAGATGTAGCGGCCATACTCGTTTTCCAGATCCGTGTCGGTAATTTTCGCATTGGGGTGCTTGTCCAATACTACCTTATCGAGTTTATCCAGGGACTGGATAGTGCCGTCTTTCACCAGTGTATCGATCTGGCTATGGGGTACGTCATCGGCCTGTACTGCACTGACAGACGCCACACCCAATACCGCAGCCATCAATGTTGTTTTGGTCAAAGTCATGTTTGCTCTCCTTTTCGTTGAAGTCGGGAGAACCATAACGCGCCAAGCTGAACGCAAACTGAATGCTGGCTGACACCGACCTGAACCCGGCAAGCAGAATGGGCAGCGGCCTTTTAACCGGCAAAATGCCCTTTCACCCCATTGGGGTGTGACGCAGTTATCTTTCCAGCATGAATCCGATATATTGCCCTGATAACCATTCGCGTCCCTGCTATCAAGCGGTTACCACAGCCAATTGATAAGGCGCAGGCCCACTGCGGCCACACGAAACACCGCAAACCCGTCCAGGGGGGGGCAGTCTGCGGTACGGGGGAAACCGGTCTATATGGACGGATTACTGGATTTTGTCGGGGAAGTGTACGAGGCCTCCTACAACCCGGGCCACTGGAACCGGGTGATGACACTGCTCTGCGAAAAGATTATGAATGCCCGCTCTGGCGCGATTTTTATTGAAGATCACCAGGGCGGCACCCGGAGCATGATCGGTTATCACGGCTTGCCGAAAGCCGTGGTGGCGTCCTACCGCTTTGGCATGGGCAAATACGATTACACCTTCCAGGCACAACGCGACGAGCCTGTGGGCCAGGCCCGGCAGATCATCGATTCCCGGGAAGTCAAAGACGCCCACCCTTACTATTTCCGGCTGATTCTCAAGCCCAATGACATTGGCTTTATCTCCGGCATGAACATCTACCACGACAAGGAATGGCACGTGGGCATCGGCCTGCACCGATCCTTCAATGCTGACCCGTTCTCCGACGAAGATATCGCCAAGCTACGGCTCCTCTACCCGCACTTCAAACGCGCCATCCGTATTCACCGTGAGTTCCATCGCCTGCGCACGCGCCAACAAACCCTGCACAGTGCCATGTCGCGTTTTATGCTGGGCCTGATCATTCTCGAACCGGATGGCACCGTGGCCTACCGTAACCCGGTCGCCGATGCCCTGCTCACCCACCATAACGCGCTTGCCCTGGCCGGCACTGGCATAAAAGCCTACTACGCGGATGAAAATACCCGGCTCGCCTGCCTGATTCAGAAACAGGCCAACGCCGACCCCAGAGAGATCAACACCCGTAACACCGCCATCGGGCTGCACCACCCGGACCGGGACAACGCGCTGACCGTCATGCTCGCCACCCTCAATGAAGGCAGCACACCAGACGGTGGTGAACCCACTAACGGTTCCGTGGCGCTCTATATTTCCGATCCTGATTCGCCGCTGAACATCCCTGCAGAAACCCTGCGTGCGCTCTACGAAATGACTCAGGCAGAATCCAATGTGGCCATTGCCCTGACCAACGGCCTCAGCCCTGGCCAGATCGCGGAGAATAATGGAACGTCGGTGGATACCGTGCGCTCACAGCTGAAAGCCATTTACAGCAAAATGGGCGTCAGCAAACAGCAGGATGTGATCCGCACCCTGTTATCCGGCGCCATGCAGGTGCTGTGACCCAACCCGCAGCACACACCGTGATAACGGATTCATGGAGGATGCAGGCCAAGACGTGTCTTGAGGAAAGGACAAGAACGACAACCCGATGCGGTTGTCGCGTGTTGCATGATGCGTGAACCGTGCTGCGGCGGCATAGCGGCAAAAAAAACCGGCCAATTGGCCGGTTTTTTTTTACTGCCAGAAGGGAGCGATTATTTTTCGAGAATCGCTACCACACCCTGACCACCCGCGGCACACACGGAGATCAGTGCGCGGCCGGAGCCTTTTTCGTTCAGCAGCTTGGCGGCGTTGGCGATGATACGGCCACCGGTAGCCGCGAACGGGTGACCGGCTGCCAGGGAGGAACCTTTCACGTTCAGTTTGCTGCGATCGATGCTGCCCAGCGCCTTGTCGCGACCCAGCTTCTCTTTACAGAAGCTTTCGTCTTCCCACATTTTCAGAGTGGTCAGTACCTGGGAAGCAAACGCTTCATGGATTTCATAGAAGTCGAAGTCCTGCAGGGTGATGCCGGCCTTGTCGAGCATGCTCGGCACGCCATAAGCGGGCGCCATCAGCAGGCCTTCTTTCTTGCCGATGAAATCAACGGCGGCGGCTTCGCCCAGGGTCAGGTAAGCCAGAACCGGCAAACCGCGCTCCTTGGCCCACTCTTCGGTGGCCAGCAGTACCGCAGAGGCACCGTCAGTCAGCGGCGTGGAGTTGGCCGGAGTCATGGTGCCGTCCGGACCACCAAAGCAAGGCTTCAGGGTGCCCAGTTTTTCCAGGGTGGAATCGCCACGCATATTGTTGTCGCGCTCCAGCCCCTTGAACGGGGTGATCAGGTCATCCTGCCAGCCATCTTCATAGGACTTGGCCAGGTTCTGGTGAGAGCGCCACGCCAGCTCGTCCTGCGCTTCACGGGGAATACCCCACTCTTTCGCAGTGATCGCCTGGTG
>NZ_LWFX01000721.1:0-450 GCF_001635175.1 Alcanivorax sp. HI0083
CTCCCCGGCTTCGCCCTGTGGCATGGGGCGTGTGCCGTCTTCAGCATCGACGATGCGCACATCCGTGCCCGGCAGCGGAATCCCCACGTGGGCTTCCTTGAAGTGTGACGCCGGATTCAGCGTGATCACCGGGCTGGTTTCAGTCATGCCGTACACTTCACAAAACTTGCCGGCACCGACCACACTTTCCAGTTTCTGCACCTCTTCTTTGGCAAACGGTGCGGCACCGGAAATAGCCATACGCAAGCCGCTGAAATCCAGTGATTTGAAGGTGTCGTTAGCGCACAGCATTTGGTACAACGCCGGCACCGCAGCCAGCACCGTCGGTGTGCGCTTGTGCATTTCACCAACAAAATGATCAATGTCCCGGGGATCCGGGATCAACAGGAAGGTGGACGCTGTACGCAGGGCATTGAACAACACGGCCGCCCCGCCGATATGAAACAGCGG
>NZ_LWFX01000722.1:0-670 GCF_001635175.1 Alcanivorax sp. HI0083
ACTGGGATACCCAACACTTTGGCCTACCCATGGCGAGAATGAGCTTGGCTGCAGCCCCGACGTGCCCCCCATCGGCCCTGAGCAATTTACTCCGCGACACCATCAATAAGATGAGGCAGGAAACCTCCATACTGCACACCTCATGCGAGGTGGATATCGACGACTACTTATGCCTGAATGCCTTGCTCGGCCTAGGAGCGGAGATTCTGGATATCAAACGCGAGTACCGCTGGAGATCCCTCAAAGGCATCAAGCCACCTAAATTCTTGTCATTGGTTCGCGAGTATAGAGAAGACGACAGATCGCAGTGCTTGGCACTAATGGCCGGGGTATATTTCGAGAGTCGCTTCTCCCGCGATATTTCGCTACCAGAAGCCAAAACCACTAGGCTTTACGAGATATGGCTTGAAAAAATCCTTAACAATACCGAACGAGGAAGAATCGCCTTGGTCATGGAAAAAGGTTGCCGTGTACAAGCCTGCGGTGCGATTGAACGACATGATCTGAGCTACGCGGGCATAGGCGCTCAAATAATGGGCAACGGGATATACCTTTCATCCCGAAAGGCAACAGGGTGTTACTATCCAATCATTTACAGCTTGGCAGAACGCTCATTATCCCAATTTAAGAGCGCTCAAACCTGTGTATCGCTGAACAATCGAGCGGCCAC
>NZ_LWFX01000723.1:0-496 GCF_001635175.1 Alcanivorax sp. HI0083
CCGGCACAGATGTCGATAACAAATACATCTGGGCTGTCGTCGCTGTCCCCATTATCGGCTTCCTCATCGAGATCATGGTTGGCACAGAGCTGATCTGGCTCTACATACTGGCCAACATTGCACTCTGCTCCCTGGATGAACGGAAGCTGAAAGCCGCCGGCCACCAATCACCAACCTCCTGGATGATCTTTATTGTTCCTGTTTATCTGTGGAAACGCGCCAGCCTGTTGAAACAAAAGAGCTACTACTTCTGGGGCTGGATTGCGGCATTCATTCTGTCACTTGGAATCAGCGTAGGAGCCAATGAAGTTGTTGTTACTGATACGGCCTGTGCCATCGTTACCGACATCATCCGTGAGCAATACTACAGCGACGAAAAGTGCAAAGCGGTGACCATCAACGAAGAAGTCCGCACCGGCTTTTACACCGCCAACGCTATTCTTGATACGGGTGAGCAGATATTCATCACTATTGAGGAAGTGGGCACCGATGAGAT
>NZ_LWFX01000724.1:0-375 GCF_001635175.1 Alcanivorax sp. HI0083
GCCCCAGAGCCGGCATGCCGGGCCTCTCGCGCTTGAGCAATGCGGGTAAATCGGCCATAGTTGGGCCATCAAAATGCTTTTATATTGCACGCAATAATAAACAGGGCCGATCCGGGAGCACCGGATATGGCAACGCTGGAGAATAATAATGCGATTGGCTGTGCTGCTGGCGGCTTGCCTTTGGGTTATTTCGGGTTGTTCTGGAGTGGGAATGGGGATTCCTTCCACCCCCGGGGCGTTCCTGGATGCGCCAAAGGGAAAAACCTTTGCCCCCATGGATACGCTCGATCCACGTAATGCCATGGTCTACATCTACCGTCCGATTACCCGCTGGGGCTACGAAGAAGTCCAGGCGCCGGTATTCTTCATGGACTC
>NZ_LWFX01000725.1:0-345 GCF_001635175.1 Alcanivorax sp. HI0083
CACAGGGGATTTATTTTTTTCCCTGATGTGTAAGAATTATGCATTAGCTCGGGCGGTGGTTTGTATCAGGAAGAATGATGGGACCTGCTGCAAATGGGAGCTACTGTTGCCCGAGTAAAAACAATAAAGCCATGCGCATGGCAATTCGGAGAGCTACATGAATAATAATCACCTGCGTAAAACCAGGCTGGCGATGGCTGTGGCCAGCATCACTGCCCTTACCGGGCTGTCCCTTCCTGCTTCAGCGGTTCAACTGGATTTTGAAAACCCGGACTGGTCCGGGCGACTGGATACGACCTTGTCTGTAGGTTCCTTGTTCCGGACCGAAGGGCAAGACTCCATGTT
>NZ_LWFX01000726.1:0-629 GCF_001635175.1 Alcanivorax sp. HI0083
CAGGCTGATCGCACCATCACCACCCGACTCAAGGACGCTCTGGCCCTGATCGATGTACGGGTACTGGATCACTTCGTCGTGTCCCGCTCCGAGTGGGTCAGCCTGGCCCAGCGTGGCTGGCTCTAAGCCTTCACTCTTCTGCTTTTGCTCTACCCCTGACTCACCCCCTCTTCTCATTCGCCAATCCGCCCGTTTCGGGCTCACCGTTTTTCTTGGAGATTTACCATGGCACATCTTGTCGAAAGCATGGCCTATGCAGGCCGCACCCCCTGGCACGGGCTGGGCAACCAGCTCGCCGCCCAACAGCCCCTCAATGTCTGGATGCAGGAAGCCGGCATGGACTGGGAGATCCGTGAGACTCCTGTTCGCTTCATTAGCAGCGAGGCTGGATCCCTGGGACAGATCTCATCCTTCCCGGATCAGAAGGTGCTGTTCCGATCAGATAATCAGGCGCCTCTGTCCGTAGTGAGCAACCGCTTCAAGGTGGTTCAGCCCCGGCAGATCCTGGAGTTTTACCGGGACCTCACCGAGCGCTCCGGCTTTGAACTGGAAACCGCTGGCGTCCTTAAAGGTGGCCGCAAGCTCTGGGCGCTGGCCCGCACCGGGCAAACAGGTTCTTTGGCTGGCAA
>NZ_LWFX01000727.1:0-587 GCF_001635175.1 Alcanivorax sp. HI0083
GCCTGTAACTGCTGCAGCTCAGCCCGAGAGCGCGCGCGCAGCACCGCATCTGGCTCGCCGAGCCAGCGTAGTTCGCCATCAGATTGAAAAACGCAACGGAAAGTCATGGCCGGCCAGAGTAAAATGGGTTGGCTAGTCTAACCCTGTAACGCAACGATGCCCAATCCTGTTACTGCGGGTAACAGTTCAGACGGAAAGGGCACGACACCGTATCGGGCGAGAACCTGCTACGGATGTGCCAAATTAGATAAAATTCAATGATTACAGATAGATAGGTATGCCTTTGTGGCCAAAACCATTTTGTAACGGGCATATTTGTTTTTGTAACTGTTGTGTTAACGTAACTACGTGCTCTGCGAAGACTGGGGCGCACATAAGCATTACAACAACGTTGTGCACACGAGGAGAACAATATGAATTTCAAGAAACTTGCTCTGGCTGCCGCTGTAGCCGTCGCGCCGATGAGCGCCCTGGCTCTCGAGCCGATGCAGGATGAAGCCCTGTCCAGCGTGACGGGTCAGGACGGTATCAGCATGACCATTGACGGTAGCATCACAACCGACGTGTGGATTGAAGATACAGACGGC
>NZ_LWFX01000728.1:0-238 GCF_001635175.1 Alcanivorax sp. HI0083
TCCCAGTGGGGGCACGATTTCCGCAACGACTATCTGCAGCTGTCCCTGCTGCACCGGGAATTCCCGCAAGTGCCCCGCATTGCGTTAACCGCCACCGCGGACCAACGCACCCGCACGGAAATTGCCGAGCGACTGGACCTGACCCAGGCGCGGCATTTTGTCTCCAGCTTCGACCGCCCCAACATCCAGTACCGTATCGAGCGCAAGGACGGCGCCCGCAATCAGTTACTGCGCCTGT
>NZ_LWFX01000729.1:0-807 GCF_001635175.1 Alcanivorax sp. HI0083
GTTAAGGTAAGCGTCACTGTGGATGAAAGTGACCTATGGAAGAAAAGCTCTACCTGCTGCAACGCCACCTGCCGGAACTGCTGGAACTGGATGCATTAATCCGTCACGGGGAACGGCATTTGCGTGTCAACACCGTGCATCAGGTACCCATGGGGGAATTGACCCTGCCCGTTCATGTCATCGAGCTGGGAAGCCGCTCCCCCAACGCACCGGTGGTGGGTTTCTTCGGCGGAGTCCACGGCGTGGAACGGATCGGCAGCCAGGTGCTGATGTCCTGGCTGCACAGCCTGATCCATCGACTGCAATGGGATGACCAGCTTCACCGGCGACTGGAAAAAGTCCGCCTGGTGTTCATGCCCATGATCAACCCTGGCGGAATCTGGCGCCGCACCCGCAGTAACCCCAATGGCGTGGACCTGATGCGCAACGCTCCGGTGGACGCCATGGGCAAAGTCCCTTTTCTGGTAGGCGGTCATCGCATCAGCAGGCATTTACCCTGGTATCGGGGAAAAAGCGGCGAGCCCATGGAGCCCGAGGCCCAGGCGNTGATCCGCACCGTGCGAGAGAAGCTGTTTTGCTCACCGTTCTCCATGAGCCTGGATTGCCACAGCGGCTTTGGCCGCCGTGACCGGGTCTGGTGCTGCTACGCTCGCAGCCACCGGCCCATTCCACATATCGCCGAGGTATACCGGCTCAAACAGGTCTTTGAGCAGACCTATCCGAATCACCATCCCTATCTGATCGAACCCCAGTCGATTAACTACACTACCCACGGGGATCTCTGGGATTACCTGTACGACGACGCCC
>NZ_LWFX01000730.1:0-712 GCF_001635175.1 Alcanivorax sp. HI0083
CGGTGAGCTGCCCGGGGCCGTTGGCACTGGTGGATGGTGAGTTTGGCAGCGAGGCGGAGCTGGAGCAGGCGGCTGCCATTGTGGCCCGTTACTCCAAGGGGCGGGTTGACGAGACGGTGACCCTGGAAGTGCGTAGCCCTGATGGGGTCGCCCGGGAGATTACCGTGGCGCCGGCACAGCCGGATGCGGTACTGGCCAGCTGGAATGTGGGTTGATTCGACGATGACCTCTCCCCTTAACGAACTGGATGTGCGTCGGCTGCTGTGCCCCATGCCGGTGATCAAGACCCAGAATAAGGTAAGAACCCTGGCCACTGGCGATACGCTGAAAGTGGTCTGCACCGACCCTGGCGCGTTGAGCGATATCCCGGCCTGGTGCCGAATTAACGGCCACGAGGTGCTGGAAATGGGCGAGCAGGGCAACGAAGTTTTTGTGGTGCTGCAAGTGGGCGAAGATAACGGTGCACTGTTTTAGTGCTTCGCACTTATTGAGTGCACCGTTGCTGTGCACCAAAATGAATCATCTTCCCTGGTTTCTGCGATTTAGGCGGAGAATGCGCTAAAAAAGGGCTGGCACGGTATTTGCCTCCCTATTGGCAAAGCTGGCCCAGTGGCCGAGAATACCGGCTCCTTGTGCTGCCCTTACCCAGAGCGGTACGACGAGTCAGAGACAAACCCGCTGTTCCTTAGGAGGACGCAAGATAATGTCTGTT
>NZ_LWFX01000731.1:0-8686 GCF_001635175.1 Alcanivorax sp. HI0083
GGTGCGTTGATAGCGTTTGCTGTAGTACTCCGCCAGCGATTCCAGCAGCTCCGGCAGGCCGGCGTCCATGGTGTAACCGGTCTGGCCAGCGTAGAGCGCATCCACCCCGGCCTGAATCACGTGCTCCGGCGGTTTGAAGTCGGGCTGGCCGATGGACAGATGAATCACATCGTCCAGGTCTGCAGCCAGGTTCACCATGCGGCGGATACCCGGCACCGGAATGGTCAACAGCGCCGGGTTCCAGATCGGGTCTTCGCTTTCGTAAAAATCCGTGTCCAGATTACTGTTTCCCATAACTTGTCTCCTTTTCTCAGGCGCCTTTGAGCAGTTCATCCAGCATGGGGGGCAGGTGTGCAAACGGCTGGGCCTGTTCAAAGGCGTGGCCAGCGGCGAGCACCCGGGCATCGTCGAAACGGGCACCGACAATTTGTAGCGCCATGGGCAGGCCGTTGCTGCTGAGCCCCAATGGCACAGACAGTGCCGGCTGGCCGGTCAGGTTGAAGGGGTAGGTGAAGGGCGTCCAGGTGGGCCAGCGGGTGCTGGGCCAGTCAACGGGGACTTCCCGGTTGGTGTCGAAAGCCTCGATGGGCAAGCAGGGAGTGATCAACAGGTCGTACTTGGTGTGGAATACGGCCATACGTTCACTCACCGCCATGCGTTCGTTCATGGCGCCCAGGTAGTCCAGCATGCTCAGTTTTTCTGCCTTGGCGGCTACTTCCACCAGTGCCGGGTCCATCAGGCTGCGCTGGCGTTCGCCCAGGTCGCGCATGGCATTGGCGGCGCCGCTGTAGAACAGGTGGCTGAATGCGGCCAGCGGGTTGCTGAAGCCCGGGTCGACTTCGCTGACGGTGGCGCCCAGTGACTCGAAAACCCGGGCGGCTTCGCGGGTGGCTTTCTCGATTTCCGGGTTCACATCGGCATAACCCAGCGTGGTGCTCAGGGCGATGCGCAGGCCTTTGATGGGCTGTTGCAGGGCGGCCACATAATCAATGCCACGGCGTGGCGCGGCCAGACTGTCGCGGGCATCGGCTTCGCTCATGACGGTCATCATCAGCGCGGCGTCAGCCACGGAGCGAGTCATGGGCCCGGCGTGGGCCAGGGTGCCGAAGGGGCTGGCTGGCCAGTGGGGGACTTCGCTGAAAGTGGGCTTGTGGCCGACGATGCCGCAGAACCCGGCGGGAATGCGGATGGAGCCGCCCGCGTCGGTGCCCAGTGCCATGGGCGCCATGCCGGCGGATACGGCGGCCGCGCTGCCGCCACTGCTGCCCCCGGCAGTTTTGCTCGGGTCCCAGGGATTGTTGGTGGGGCCACACAGGGGGCTGTCGGTAATCCCTTTCCAGCCAAACTCGGGGGTGGTGGTCTTGCCCAGCGGCACATACCCGTGGCGTTCCAGCGCGGCAACGGCGGGGGAGCGTTTTTCCAGGGTGCTGGCGGGATCAATGGTTTTCGATCCTTTCAGGGTGGGCCACATGGGGGTAAGGAAAACGTCTTTGACCGCAATTGGCACCCCGTCAAGCAGGCCGTCGGCGTTGCCGTTCTGGTAGCGCTGTTCCGCTTCGCGGGCCCATTGCAGGGTGGTATCACGGTCGATCAGGCACCAGGCGTTCAATGCCTCATCGTGCTTTTCGATATGATCCAGCAGGGTGGAGCAAACTTCCACCGGTGATAAAGCGCCCGTCTGGTAGGCGGCTTTGAGCGCCTGGGCGCTCATGGTCAGTAGTTCCTTGCTCATCGGCATACCTCCTGGTTTGACGCTTATCGCTTGGAGTCAGAAGCCGGGGCTGGGTTGCCGTGTCAGGCATCCGGCGTCGGGCATCAAGCGCTACTTACATAGCCGTGTTCCTTGCTGACCGGGTTGTCCAGTGGCTGCCCCCGGCGCCAGCGGTGGAAGTTATCAACAAATTGCTGGCCCAGCGCCTGGCGCCAGCCAATGAAGTCCCCTGCCATATGGGCCGAGATCATCACCTTGGGGTGATTCCATAGCGGGTGGTCGGCGGGCAGGGGTTCTTCTTCGAACACATCCAGGGCCGCCCCGGCCAGCCGGCCTTGTTGCAGGGCCTGCAGCAGGGCGTCGGTGCGCACGATGGGGCCGCGACCCACGTTGACGAGAGCTGCGCCGGGCTTCATCTGCCGGAAGGTGGCGGCGTCGAAGAGGCCGTCGGTGTCCGGTGTCAGCGGTGCGGTGACCACCACATAGTCCGCATCACCGAGCAGCGCAGGCAAATCCTGCTGTCGGTGGACCCGGTCAAAGGCGCTGTCCTGGCGTGCATGGCGGGCGGTGCCGATCACGTTCATGCCCATGGCGCCGAGCACCGTGGCCACTTCCCTGCCAATAGAGCCGGCGCCCACGATCAGGGCATTGGCGCCGCGCAGCATGCGGGTTTCCCGGTGTTGCCAGCGGTGCTGTTCTTTCAGTGCCAGGTTGCCGAGCGTGTCCTTGGCGAACATCAGCAGGGCGCCCAGCACGTATTCGGCGATGCCGCGGTCGAAAATGCCGCGGGCGTTGGTGACCACGATGTCACTGTGTTTGATCGGGTCGATCATCAGCGCATCCACGCCGGCACTGGTGGCATGGACCCAGCGCACCGGGCAGTTATCCGGCCACACTTCCTCCAGCAGGTCGGTGCGGAAATCGGTGACCACCAGAATGTCGGTCTCCGGTAGCGCGCTTTTTAACTGTGCCGGTGTCCGCGCTTCCTGAACCCGTGCCAGGCCGTCCAGAGACTCCAGACCGGGCAGGGCGGGTTCGTCTTCGGCCAGCAGGACGGTGATGGTGGTGTCTGTCATCGAATCTCCTTAAATTCAGCGGCCAGCTATTAGCTTCTAGTTACTCCGCACTGGCAAGAGTGGTGCGCGGTGAAAGCCTTGATGCAATTACTGCTTCGAAACGCGTTGTTGTAGCTAGCAGCTAGTAGCTCGAAGCTGCTCTTCACGTCTCTTTCAGTGCGGCATCAAACAGTTCTACCGCTTTTTCGATTTCCGCTTCGGTGACGGTGAGCGGTGGCAACCAGCGTACCACCTGGCCCTGGGTGCCGCAGCGCAACATCAGCATGCCGTTATTCTCACAATGCTTGAGCAGCTTGCCGGCGCGGTCGCCATCCGGGGTGTGGGGGGCACTGACAATTTCCAGGCCCAGCATGAGCCCCATGCCGCGAATTTCATCAATGCAGTCATGCTGTTTTTGCAGGCCCTGCAAGTGAGTAAGAAGCTGCTGGCCGAGCTTGTCGGCACGGGGCACCAGCTGCTCTTCCTCAATGACGTCCAGGGTGGCCAGGGCCGCCGCGCAGGCCACCGCGTTGGCGCCGTAGGTGCCGCCCTGGGAGCCGGGGTAGCCGTGGGTCATCAGGTCACGGCTGGCGGCAATGGCGGATAGCGGATAACCACTGGCCAGCCCTTTGGCGGTGATAATAATGTCGGGTTTTACATCGAAATGTTCGTGGCTCCAGAACTTGCCGGTGCGGCCGAAACCGGCCTGGATTTCATCAGCAATCAGCAGGATGCCATGTTTGTCGCAGCGCTCGCGCAGGCCTTTCATGAAGGCGGCCGAGGCCGGGTAATAGCCGTACTCGCCCTGCACCGGTTCGATAATCATGGCGGCGGTGTCGGCCGGGTTGCACTCGGTGGCGAAGATATGGTCCAGCTCGTTGAGGCAGTCAGTGACACACTGATCCATGTCCTGCTTATAGCGATAGGCATGGGGGAACGGCGCAATGCTGACCCCGGCCATCAGCGGTTGCCAGCCGGTACGCACCTTGCTGGTAGAGGTGGTCAGCGAGGCCGCAGCCAGGGTGCGGCCGTGGAAGCCGCCGCGAAAGGCGATGAGATTGGTGCGGCCGGTGGCCTGGCGTGCCAGGCGAATGGCCGCTTCCACGGACTCGCTGCCGGAGTTGGAAAACGCTACCGCGTCAAGCCCTTTGGGCAGGTGTTCATAGAGCCGGTCGGTGAGGGCCAGCATGTTGGGGTGAGTGACGGTGGCGTACTGGGCGTGAACCAGCTTGGCGACCTGAGCCTGCGTGGCGGCGACCACTTTGGGGTGACAGTGGCCGGTGGAGGTCACGCCGATGCCGGAGGTGAAGTCCAGCCAGCGGTTGCCTTTTTCATCATAGAGCCAGCTACCTTCGCCGCGCTCCGCGCAAATCCCGCTGGACTGAACCAGTAAGGGGGACAAATGACTCATGGTGCCTCCTTTCTCATTGCTCATTGCCGTCGTTGTCTGATGCCTGCGGGATGAAAATACGCCCCGCTGGTGCATTGACGTTACCGGCCCGTGTTACGGAGCCAGCAATGCGTAAAGCCGTTGTCCTGTTTCCCGGGTCCCGTTGGTCAGCGTGGGGTCATTTCCCCCGGCCAGGTCCGCCGTTACCGTGTCATGCAGATGTTGTGCCGCATTGCCCAGAGCCGGGTGGTAAGGGGCGAGCCATTCCAGGGTCATGGCCAGGCTGAGCAGGGTGGCGCGGGGGTCGGCCTGATTCTGCCCGGCGATGTCCGGTGCGCTGCCGTGAACCGGTTCAAATAGGGCCGGAATGCTGCTGTCGGCCGGATTCAGGTTGGCGGATGGGGCGAGCCCGGGGCCGCCGCAGAGCACCGCCGCCAGGTCGGTGAGAATGTCGCCGTGCAGGTTGCTGGCCACCACCACATCGAAACGCCAGGGGCACTGGACAAATTTCATGCAGGCCGCATCCACCAGTTCGTGGTGGGTGTCCACATCCGGATACTCCTGGGCCACGCGCAGGAAGGTTTCGGTGTACAGGTCGCCCCAGAAAGGCTGGGCATTACGTTTGGTGATCAGGCAGACCTGTGAGGCTTTTTCGTTTTTGAACTGGCGCGGCCGATGACGTTGGGTCGCCCGCTGGCGGGCCCGTTCAAAGGCATGGCGGATCAGCCGTTCGGTGGCTGAGGCAGTGAACACTTCCACTTGGGTAGCCACTTCGTGGGGCGTGCCGGCTCGCAGGCGACCGCCCTGGTTGCTGTATTCCCCTTCGCTGTTTTCGCGAATCACCAGCATGTCCACATCGTTGGCGCGGGGATCGCTGAGGTACTGGGGCGCGCCGGGCTGCCAGCGGGCTGGCCGTTCACAGGCCCACAGGTCCAGTTGTTTGCGCAGTGCCAGCAGCGGCGAGAGAGAAATGCTGTCGGGCAGCACAAAACGGTCCGGATCATCCAGTGGCCCCGGATCGCCCAGCGCACCCAACAAAATGGCATCAAAGGCGCGTAACTGGTCCACGCCATCATCCGGCATCATCTGCCCGTGTTGCTGGTGCCAAGCGTGGGACGGCCAGGGGAAAGAGTGACAGGACAGCGGCAACTGAAAGCGGTCAATCAGCAGTGTTAGTGCTTGTTCGGCCACGGCCATGACTTCAGGGCCGATGCCGTCGCCGGGGAGCAGGGCGATGTTTAGCCGTTTCGTCATCCTTAACTCCGAGTTGCGAGTTTAAAGTTGAAAGTTAAAACGCGGAGAACGGTAATTGTGTTCTCGGCCTGTTGAGCTTCGCGCGGTTTGGGCTGTGTACGCGGGCACTGATGTTTCGCGTGCTTAATACTCTGTCGCGCCTTTCAACTTTTAACTTTCAACTCGTTCCTGCTCTTAACTTCCCATGCACAGGTATTTGGTTTCCAGGTACTCTTCCATGCCCTGGTGGGAGCCTTCGCGGCCCAGGCCGGATTCCTTGACCCCGCCAAACGGGGCGGTGGCATTGGAAATCAACCCTTCGTTGACGCCGACCATGCCGCTTTCCAGTGCCTCTGCCACGCGCCAGCAGCGGTGGATATTGTCGCTGTAGAAGTACGCTGCCAACCCATAGGGGGTGTCGTTGGCGATGCGGATGGCGTCTTCTTCCGTTTTAAAGGGAATGATGGCTGCCAGCGGCCCGAAGGTTTCGTCCTGGCAGAGTTGGGCATCGGTGGAAACGCCGGTGATCAGCGTGGGCTGAACGAAGCTGCCGCCCCGTTCGTGGCGCTGGCCCCCGGTGATAACCCGGGCGCCCTTGCCCAGTGCATCTTCCAGATGTTCCATGACTTTATCGGAAGCACCCCGGTTGATCAGGGCAGCCTGGGAAACGCCTTCTTCAAAGCCGTCACCCACTTTCATGGCCTCAATGGCAACCTTGAACTTCTCCACAAAGGCATCGAGGATACTTTCCTGTACCAGAAAGCGGTTAACGCACACGCAGGTCTGGCCGGTGTTGCGAAACTTGCTGGCCATGGCGCCTTCAACCGCTTTATCCAGGTTGGCATCGTCGAACACCAGGAAAGGGGCGTTGCCACCCAGCTCCAGTGACACTTTCTGGATGTGCTTGGCGCACTGGGCCATCAGCTGGCTGCCCACTTCGGTGGAGCCGGTGAAGCTCAGTTTGCGGACAATGGGTGAGTCGGTGATTGCCGTGGATATGGCGCCGGCGCTACCAGTGATAACGTTGAAAACCCCTGCAGGAATGCCGGCACGCTCGGCCAGTTCGGCCAGCGCCAGGGCGGAATAGGGGGTGGCGCTAGCCGGCTTGACCACCATGGTGCAGCCTGCGGCCAGGGCCGCTCCGGCTTTGCGGGTAATCATGGAGGAGGGGAAGTTCCAGGGCGTGATCGCGGCGGTGACCCCAATGGGTTGCTTGATCACCACGATCTGCTGGCCGGGTTTGGATGCGGGAATGGTATCGCCATAAGCCCGGCGCGCTTCTTCGGCAAACCATTTCAGGAAAGAGGCGGAATAGGCGATTTCCCCTTTGGCCTCGGGCAGAGGCTTGCCCTGTTCCAGGGTCATCAGGCGGCCCAGGTCCTCCTGGTGCTCCATCATCAGATCGTGCCAGGCCATCAGCAGGTTGGCCCGCTCGGCGGCAGTTTTATCACGCCAGCCAGGGAAGGCCTGATGAGCGGCGTCGATGGCGCGGCGGGTTTCGGCTTCGCCCATGCGCGGCGAGGTGCCGATGTCTTCTCCGTTGGCCGGGTTGTCGACCGCAAAGGTGGCGCCGTCATCAGCATCACACCATTGGCCATTGATGTAGCACTGCTGGCGGAACAGCGCGTTGTCTGTGAGAGAAACCGTTGCCATGAAGCGTCTCCTTGCTGAACCGTTATATCTGACACGCTAGCAAAGCGTGCCGAGATGTCCATGCCGCAGACAGCACTTTCGTATTGAAGTCTAAGGAGTTTTTACAAAACAGGATGGCGGTGGGGCAGGAAAAACCCTTCCTCCGCAGCGGGAGGAAGGGAGCAAAGCCAGGCTGTGCGGGGGTTAGCGCTTCAGGCTGTCGTTCAGGTGGGGTTTGATTTTTTGCAGCAAGCCCTTAAAGACTTTCGGGCTGCCGGCCACGATGCCGCCGCTTTCCAAGTATTTGTGGCCGCCACTCAGGTCACCAACCAGGCCACCGGCTTCGGTAATCAGCAGTACACCTGCGGCCATGTCCCACTCTGCCAGGCCGAATTCAAAGAAGCCGTCCAGTCGGCCGGCGGCCAGCCAGGCCAGGTCCAGGGCGGCGGAACCGGGCCGACGCAGACCGGCGGTGGAGGCGGCGATATCCGCGAACATGCCCAGATAGGCGTCCATGTGCGGGGCCTGGTCCTTGCGGAACGGGAAACCCGTACCGATCAGGCAGCCTTCCAGGCTGGCTCGATTGGTACAGCGAATACGGCGGCCATTGAGAGCGGCGCCACGGCCACGGCTGGCGGTGAATTCTTCGTCGCGGTTGGGATCGTAAATGACCGCATGCTCGATTTTGCCTTTGAATTTGAGGGCAATGGAGACGCAGTACTGGGGGAAGCCATGGATGAAGTTGGTCGTGCCGTCCAGTGGGTCGATGATCCACTGGTAGTCTTTACCGTCGCCACTGCCTTCGATAACACCGGATTCCTCAGCCAGAATACTGTGGTCCGGGTAGGCCTTGCGAATCACATCGATGATGCGCGCTTCTGCAGCGCGATCCACTTCGGTGACGAAGTCGTTCATGCCCTTTTTCGTGACAGACACGGGATCACTGCTTTCAGCAGCTCTGCGAATCAGATTTCCCGCCTGACGGGCGGCTCGCAGGGCGATATTCACTTGCGGCGCATGCATGGCATCTATCCTCAATATGACGTGTGGCGTAACGGCTAGGAGCCTGTGAAGAACGCCTTGTGTGCTCAGCGTGGTCTGAAGCGTGCAGTTGTTGTGTCTTGTCTCGACGGGCAGGGTGGTTCCCTTCCCTAGAGGCAAGGCGCAGCAAATGGGCGCTTCAGACCACGCCCTCCGGGTCTTCCAGGCTGGCCCGCACTCGTTGTTGCCCTTTTTCGATGGATCGACATACACCTTCAAAAGTGCGCCTAGATTGCGGGCCAGCCTGAAAGACTGAGCGCGCAAGGCGTTCTTCAGAGGCTCCTTTAAAGAGCGCGGGGCAGGGAAACTCGGGGTTCCCGTTCCGGGGCGCGGATTGTAGCAGAGCCCGCGCGATCAGGGCAGCCGCCGTGTTAAGATTAGCGCCTTTTTTAATGAGAGGCCTCCCATGTTGGAAAATGTGCGCATTGTGATGGTGGAAACCTCCCACCCCGGCAATATCGGCGCGGCTGCCCGGGCCATGAAAACCATGGGCCTGTCGGATCTGCGTCTGGTGCAGCCGCAGGCCTACCCCAGTGTGGAGGCGACGGCGCGGGCCTCCGGTGCCGGCGATGTGCTGGAAGCTGCACAGGTATGCAACAGCGTGGACGAGGCGCTGGAAGGAGC
>NZ_LWFX01000732.1:0-601 GCF_001635175.1 Alcanivorax sp. HI0083
TTGGGTATCCCAGTCTAGAGGTTTGATAGCGCAAGCGGCGATAACGCCATTTTGGTCATTGATCGTGGAGCAAACACCATCAGCTTTGACAGTCGACATCAATTCATATCGGAACAGACGTTGGTGGTCTTCTTGGCAAAGCTGTGGATGGCCACGATAGCGGGTGTAAATGGCTAGGGGGGTTAGATCAAGCGCCTGAATCTGGTTTGCCTGATGGAACTCTGTGGTTCTAGTTGGCCGCAACGAGGCTTTCATGTTTCTTATCCTGATGCTCTTGGTGGCTCTCGATCATGGTCATATGCAGTGGTTATCATTATTAGATTTTTGATAACCCATTGTTATGTTTTGAGTGCGTATATGTCCGCTACACCTTTTGGGCTAGTCTATCCTGTTTGAATCGCGATGGCAGCAGGAGGGATCATGGATACTTCGAGGATCTTGGTAGTCTTTGCGGCAATGGAATTTCTCTAGGACGTCGGTAGTCAGAATGAAGTCTCTGCTTGTTACAGGGGGCTGTGGTTTCATCGGCAGCGCCTTTATCCGCTGGGCCTTGGCCAATACCAAGGCTACTATCGTCAATCTCGATGCTCTCACCTATGCC
>NZ_LWFX01000733.1:0-418 GCF_001635175.1 Alcanivorax sp. HI0083
ATGCCTACTGTTTGATGGGTAATCACTACCACCTCCTGCTGGAAACCCCGGAGGGCAATCTGGGCAGGGGGATGCGCCAGCTTAACGGCTGCTATTCACAGTATTTCAATCGCAAACATGGCCGTTGTGGCCACGTTTTCCAGGGGCGATATTCGGCTGTTCTCGTGGAGAAACAGAGCTACCTGCTCGAATTGGCCAGATACATCGTCTTGAACCCGGTAAGGGCGCGTATGGTGCATACGGCGCAAGAATGGCCCTGGAGCAGTTATCGAGGAACGGCAGGCCTTCAGGCGCTTCCTGAAGGTGTGAGTGCAGATTGGATTCTCGCTGCTTTTTCAGGCACCCGAGATGAAGCCATAAAGGCGTACAGGGAGTTTGTTAGACAGGGAAAGGACCAGCCCGATCCCTGGGAATCCCT
>NZ_LWFX01000734.1:0-256 GCF_001635175.1 Alcanivorax sp. HI0083
CACGACAGAACCACGCGCTATCAGAAAGGCAGTCTTACACTTCCGGGAACTGTTATGCTGGGCACCGGTGTCATGATTGGCGCCGGTATCTTCGCCCTTACCGGGCAGATGGCGCAGATGACTGGCGTTCTTTTCCCGTTGGCGTTTCTGGCCGCGGCGGTAATCGTAAGCTTCAGTGCCTATTCCTACATCAAAATTTCCAATGCCTACCCGTCAGCCGGGGGCATAGGCATGTACCTGCACAAAGCCTATGGCA
>NZ_LWFX01000735.1:0-212 GCF_001635175.1 Alcanivorax sp. HI0083
AACTCGCCTTGCAGCAAGGCGTTTTCCAGCTCGCGTACTTGTTCCAGTGACAGGGTGGAGTTGAGGAAGCCGGCTTTCACGCCCAGTGCCTTGAGCGCATCCACCTGATCCTGCATCAGGGCAATCAGCGGGCTGATCACCACACCGGTGCCTGGCCGGACCAGGGCGGGGATCTGATAGCACAGGGATTTACCGCCGCCGGTGGGCATCAG
>NZ_LWFX01000736.1:0-484 GCF_001635175.1 Alcanivorax sp. HI0083
TATGCGGTGATGGAGGAGGTGATTCACTTCAATACCGAGCGGCTGCGTCAGGCGGTGGCGGCCCATGCGACCGGAAAGGACAAGTTGCGGGCACTGATTCGGGCGGAGCTGCAATCCATTGTGGGAGATACGGCCGAGGCGATGACCGTGATGGTCACCGAATGGCGCTGTCTGAGTGCAGACAAGCAGGCTCGAGCGCTCAAATTACGCGGTATTTATGAGCAGCTGTGGCTGGATGTATTGTCGGAATTGCACGATCAGGGCGAATTCACCACGGACCCTTTCATTATGCGTCGCCTGCTGACGGGGATGACTGGCTGGGCCCCAAACTGGTTTGACCGTGAAGGGTCGCTGAGCCTGGATGACCTGGCCGATATCATGCTGGCCCGGGTCATTGGTGAGTCCGCACCATGATTGGTAATGCCATAGCCTGGGGGGAAACCGGTTACTCCATCATCGAGGAGGGCGAGCTGAACCGACAGAC
>NZ_LWFX01000737.1:0-903 GCF_001635175.1 Alcanivorax sp. HI0083
TTGGCCACCAACGTCTGGGTCGCCAATACATGTTCAACTTCACTGGTACCAATACCGTGGGCCAGACACGCCAGCGCGCCGTTGGTGGAGGTATGGGAGTCACCACAGACCACGGTCATGCCCGGCACCACAGCACCCTGCTCCGGCGCCATCACATGCACAATGCCTTGGCGTACATCGCCAATTCCGAACTCGGTGATACCGAATTCACGGGTATTGTCTTGCAGCGTCTGCACCTGAATCCGCGAGGTGTCATCGGCGATGTCGGCGGCACTCTTGAACGGGGTTGTCGGCACGTTGTGATCAATGGTGGCCACACTGGCACTGGTCCGCCACGGCTGACGACCCGCCAGGCGCAGGCCCTCAAACGCCTGGGGCGAGGTCACCTCATGGATGATCTGGCGATCAATATAGATCAGCGCAGAGCCATCTTCGCGCTGGGTAACGAGGTGGGCTTCCCACAATTTGTCATAGAGGGTTTTGCCTGCCATGCCTTTCTCCTGAAGCGTAGCGTAGTGCCGCAGCGTATTGTCACAACTACAGGCGGGTTTATCACTGGGGCTGGTTTATCACTGGTAATTAATGTAGAACTACGCCATCAATAAATCCAATTCATATTTTTCATTTTTAAGATAACCAATTATTATCCCCTGTACCGACACTGTGGATGCCCCGGGAATGATCGACACCCCAACGCTAACAGCCTTTATGGCCGTTGCCGAAACCGGCTCATTTTCTGCCGCAGCTGAGCGCCTGTACATCACTCAGCCTGCCATCAGCAAACGGATTGCCCTGCTGGAACAACAGCTTGAGGCCCGCTTGTTTGATCGTGTGGGCCGCCAGATCCAACTGACGGAAGCCGGCCGCTCACTGCTGCCGCGCGCACGCCAGGTACTGATGGAC
>NZ_LWFX01000738.1:0-491 GCF_001635175.1 Alcanivorax sp. HI0083
CGTTCAACCCGCCCATCGACCCGCAAACCGGCCACAGCTATACCACCGGGGCCAGCTGGTCGCAGGGGCGCCAGCACTCCACGCTGACCTTCTGGCGCGCCGAGATTGATAACGAAATCGTTTACGACCCCATCGCTTTCGCCAATCGCAATCTGGACGACCGCACGGTACACAAAGGGGTCAGCATCAACTCCCGCTGGCGGCTGGACAAGGACATCACCTTCACTGCCAACGCCAGCGCCCAGCAAGCCCGTTTTGATGGCGGCCCTTTCAGCGGCAACGACGTGCCCCTGGTGCCCGAACACACCATGGAACTGATTGCCGACTGGCAGGCGCTCACCTGGCTGTCCGCCCAGATCAGCCACCGCTACGTGGGCGATCGTCATTACGACGGTGACGTGGACAATGAGTACCGCAAACTGGATCACTACCGCACCACCGACCTGCAACTGACGGCCCGCTATCGCAAACTCTATCTCAAAGCCGGTGTC
>NZ_LWFX01000739.1:0-498 GCF_001635175.1 Alcanivorax sp. HI0083
TATCTACGATTCATTGCTCTCTGAAGAAGCGGTGTTGGGGTATGAATATGGCTACGCGACTACCACTCCCAAATCTCTGGTGATCTGGGAAGCCCAGTTTGGTGATTTCGCCAACGGTGCCCAGGTGGTGATTGACCAGTTCATCTCTTCCGGCGAGGCCAAGTGGGGCCGTTTGTGTGGCCTGACCATGCTGCTTCCCCATGGCTATGAAGGGCAGGGCCCGGAGCATTCCTCTGCGCGACTGGAACGCTTCCTGCAACTGTGCGCGGAGCACAACATGCAGGTCTGTGTGCCAAGCACCCCCGGGCAGATTTATCACTTGTTGCGCCGTCAGGCTGTACGGCCACTGCGTAAACCGTTGGTGGTAATGAGCCCGAAGAGCCTGCTACGCCATAAAAAGGCCACATCCGCACTGGAGGATCTGGCCCACGGCACTTTCCATTCAGTACTGGATGACCTGGCTGATCTGGATCGCAAGAAGGTCAACCGCGTGGTCAT
>NZ_LWFX01000740.1:0-296 GCF_001635175.1 Alcanivorax sp. HI0083
GGGTCCGGCCACAATTCGGGCGCCCCTTTGTCCAGATCACCAATTTTCAGGTCCTGGCTCAGATAAATACCGGCACCGTAACCCGCCACAGCCACAGCGATGGACAGCGCGGCCAGTGGGGTGCGAGTAAAGCGGGCAAACAATCCTGCCAACGGATGATCTTTCTTCTCCCCTGCCTGAATCTTGCGAACGGAAGCTCCGCTCACGCCCAGATAAGACAGTACCAGCGGCACCACCACCAGGTTGGAAATAATGATCACCGCCACACCAATACTGGCCGCCATGGCCAGCTCACG
>NZ_LWFX01000741.1:0-7293 GCF_001635175.1 Alcanivorax sp. HI0083
TGCCAACACGCTGGATGATTTCGTCCATCAACGGAATCAACGATTCACCGCCTTCCAGGCCGAAACGTTTGGTACCCGGATACTTGCTGCCCAGATATTTTTCCAGGCCCTCAGCAGCAGACAAGCGTTCAAGAATATGCTTCTTGATGTCCGTGCCGTATTCCGGATGACAGCGCACCCCTTCCATGCGTTGCTGCAACCAGCGTTTTTCAGCGGTGTTGACCATGTGCATGTATTCCGCACCCACGCTGGAGCAGTAGGTACTGGTCAGGCAGTCAACGATATCGCGGAGAGAGGTTTCAGGCTTACCAATAAACAGGTTGCCTGTTTGGAATACGGTATCCAGATCAGCCGTGCTGAGACCGTGATGCGCCAGTTCCAGGTCTGGAACGGCTTCGCGCTCCATGATGCCCAGCGGGTCCAGCTTGGCCACCTGGTGACCACGGTTTCGGTAGGCTGCAATCAAGTGCAGCACACGGACCTGACGACGCTCGTGCTCCGTGCTGACCGCACCGGCACCAAACTTCTGCACCCGCGAACGGTTCT
This sequence comes from Alcanivorax sp. HI0083, assembly GCF_001635175.1. Lineage (NCBI taxonomy): Bacteria > Pseudomonadati > Pseudomonadota > Gammaproteobacteria > Oceanospirillales > Alcanivoracaceae > Alcanivorax > Alcanivorax sp. HI0083. The sequence goes on from NZ_LWFX01000741.1 coordinate 547, forward strand.
TCGCCTGCAACAGAAAGTATTCACGCACGGCGGCGTGGGGCACATCGGATTCGACGGCGGTATCAACACTGGGGAGTTTTTCGAAATAAACGCGCCAGTCTTCCGGCACGGAATTAGGATCAGTCAGGTAGGATTCGTACAGTTCATCGACATAGGCAGCGTTGGCTCCCCCGATATGGGAGGACTGCCATTGCCGCTGCATGGAACTGTCTTGCATGTTAGCTCGTTCCTTCGGCGGGAGGTTGTCACACTCTGTGGTATGAGTAACTGCGACCACAGGGGGGCGACCCTGTTCCCGTACGCTCGTATTTTTCGGAACAACGCCTTTTAAGCCCTGTTCCACCCATGAGATGCAACCTGCTATCTCGCCCATACCGGGTCGGGTCTGGGTAGAAGCCTGCTACCTCTCGTCGAGGGATTACCTCGAACTGCTATCTAGTGTAGCCCTTTTAATTCGGTTTTGTTAGGCACCGAATTCATAAAGTAACTTATGACTCTTTCCGAATGTGTCTGCCATTGGCAAAACGTCGAATAGACAGCCAAAAACGTCATCTCCGACTTTATTACATACAAAAAAGGCGGCCATCAGGCCGCCTTTCTCGTTTCGGGTCAGATGCCCCGCTCCAACAGCATGGAACGGATATGACCAATGGCCCGGGTCGGGTTCAACCCTTTCGGGCAAACGCTGACGCAGTTCATGATGCCGTGGCAACGGAACAGGCTGAAGGGGTCATCCAGTTTGGACAGACGCTCTTCAGTTACTGTGTCGCGGCTGTCCGCCAGGAAGCGATAGCTCTGCAACAGGGCCGCCGGCCCCAGGAACTTGTCCGGGTTCCACCAGAAACTTGGGCAGCTGGTTGAACAGCAGGCACAGAGAATACACTCGTACAGGCCATCCAGCTTTTCACGCTCTTCCGGGCTCTGCAGGCGCTCGATGGCCGGAGCCGGCGAGGTGTTCTGCAGATACGGCTGCACTTTTTCGTACTGGTTATAGAACATACCCATGTCCACCACCAGATCACGAATGACCGGCAGGCCCGGCAGCGGGCGAAGGATCAGCGGCTTCTTGCCTTCCAGCACACCCGGTGCCACCTGGGACAGCGGAGTGATACAGGCCAGGCCGTTCTTGCCGTTCATGTTCATGCCATCGGAACCGCAAACACCTTCACGGCAGGAGCGACGGTAGGACATGGACTCGTCCTGTTCTTTCACCAGCGCGAGAATGTCCAGCACCATGAGGTCTTTACCCTGGGTATCGACCTCATACTCCTTCATGCTCGGCTCGCGATCCGTTTCCGGATTGTAGCGATAGATACTGACTTTCATCGTTAGCTCCCCTTAGTAGGTCCGCGCCTTGGGCTGGAAGGTGTCAACGGTCTTCGGCTTGAAGTTCACGTCACGCTTGCCCAGCTTCTTGGCTTTGGGGTCGAAGATGGAGTGGCACAGCCAGTTCTCATCGTCACGATCCGGGTAATCGTAGCGGGAATGCGCGCCACGACTCTCGGTACGGCCTTCGGCCGCGATGGCGGTGGCTTCCGCCACTTCCAGCAGGTTATCCAGCTCCAGCGCTTCAATACGCGCGGTGTTGAACGGCTTGCTCTTGTCATCCAGGTGCGCCTTGGAAATCCGCTCACGCAGATCGGCCAGCTTGGCCACGCCTTCCGCCATCAGGTCGCCCTTGCGGAACACCCCGAAGTGGTTCTGCATCACGCTCTGCAGCTCTTTGCGCAGCGCGGAGACAGATTCGCCACCCTTGGAGTCGTCCCAACGGCGAACCCGGGAGAGCGCTTCCTCAATATCCGCATCGCGCGGCTCGTATTGAGTCATACCCTGACGCAGGGCATCTTCAATGTACAAACCGGCTGCACGACCGAATACCACCAGATCCAGCAGCGAGTTACCGCCCAGGCGGTTGGCACCGTGTACGGATACACAGGCCACTTCACCCACGGCAAACAGACCGTTCACGAACTGCTCTTCGCCTTCATGGCCACCGGTCAGCTTGAGCGCCTGACCGTGAACATTGGTGGGGATACCGCCCATCATGTAGTGACAAGTCGGCACAACCGGGATCGGCTCTTTCACCGGATCGGTCTGCGCGAAGGTAATGGCCAGTTCACAGATGCCCGGCAGGCGGCTGTGCAGCACTTCTTCACCCAGGTGATCCAGCTTCAGGAAGACGTGATCGCCATCCGGACCGGCACCACGGCCATCCAGAATTTCCATCATCATGGAACGGGCAACAACGTCACGGGACGCCAGATCTTTGGCGTTCGGCGCGTAACGCTCCATGAAGCGCTCACCGTCTTTATTGATGAGATAACCACCCTCGCCCCGGCACCCTTCGGTTACCAGTACGCCGGCACCGGCGATACCGGTGGGGTGGAACTGCCACATTTCAATATCCTGCACCGGCAGGCCGGCACGCAGGGCCATGCCCACGCCGTCACCAGTATTGATCAGGGCATTGGTGGTGGAGGCGTAGATACGGCCGGAACCACCGGTGGCAAAGACGGTTGCCTTGGCCTTGAAGAACACGGTTTCACCGGATTCGATATCAATGGCGATGACACCACAGACATTGCCGTCAGCGTCTTTTACCAGTTCTGCCGCGTACCACTCATTGTAGAACTGGGTGCCGTTCTTCAGGTTCTGCTGGTACAGGGTATGCAGCAGCGCGTGGCCGGTACGGTCAGCCGCCGCACAGGTACGGGCCGCCTGGCCGCCTTCACCGAAGTTCTTGGACTGACCACCAAACGGACGTTGGTAGATACGACCTTCTTCAGTACGGGAAAACGGCAGCCCCATATGGTCCAGTTCGTAGACCGCTTCAGGGCCTACATTACACATGTATTCGATCGCGTCCTGGTCACCGATGTAATCGGAACCTTTCACGGTATCGTACATGTGCCAGCGCCAATCATCGTTGGGATCGGCGGACGCGATCGCACAGGTGATACCGCCCTGGGCGGATACGGTGTGCGAACGGGTCGGGAAAACTTTGGAAATCAGCGCAGTCTTGAAACCGGACTGGGCCATTTGCAGTGAGGCGCGCATACCGGCACCACCACCACCTACGACGATAGCGTCAAACGTAATAGTGCGAATGGACATGGATTACGCCCCTCCCCAGATCAGAACCAGACCCCAAAGCAGGTACACAACCAACGCCAGTGCAATTGCCAGCTGGGCAATCAGGCGAACGCCGGTGGCGGCTTTACCAAAGGTCAGGCTGGTCAGGTAGTCCGTGGTTACGCCCCACAGGCCTACCCAGGTGTGTGCAGCGACAGAAATTACCAGCAGGGTGTTGGCTATCTGCATGCAGATAGATCCCATGAAGGCTTTCCAGCTGCCATAATCCAGATCACCGGCGGTGATCAAATAACCCAGCATGCCGATCATGTATACACCGATGATGACAGCTGATACTCGCTGAATGAGCCAGTCATACAGGCCGTTACGGCCCAGGCTCGTTACACTGGTTACCATATCCAGACTCCTGTCAGCAGAATCAATACCGCAGAGATGATGAAGGCCAACTTGGCGCCACGACGGCCGCCTTCCAGGCTTTCACCAACACCGGTGTCCATAATCAGGTGACGAATGCCCGCCACCAGGTGGTATAGCAATACAGACAGGATGCCCCATACCACCAGCTTCACCAGCAGTGAGGTCATCATCAGTTCTTTCAGGTCCGCAAAGCTCTCGGGAGACGCCAGGGAGCGATCCAGCATCCACAGCAGAATCGGCAACGCCAAAAAGATGGCAACGCCGGTTACACGGTGGGTGATAGATGCTATAGCCGTGACCGGGAACTTGATCGTGCTCAGATCGAGGTTAACGGGTCGCTTATCGTTCACGGTAGCCTACTTATAGCCGGGCCTCTGTATTAGAGGCGGTTGTCGGGAACTTGGCAGAGTCATTGAGATCAGAACGTGAAGACTGATCTTAATAATCTGCCCGGGCCGGGGTGGGCCCGTGTGAAACCCCCAGCAGGAGGTTTCTGCCGGGCGGGAGTATATCGCCGCGACTTACGCAAAACAAACGCTCCAGGTGACAATTATTCTTCACTTACCGGCTAACGCGTTGATTTACAATGATGCACCTGATGTGAACGCCGTGAATTTGTGTTGCACCATGCTGAGGCAAAACGACCATTCAGGCGTAACAAGCTGTTTACCCTACAAAAGTCTGACTCGCCGGTTCTCGCCTGCGCGTTGACAAAGGTGTGTCAAAACTTTACCTTCCCCCGCGCTTTGGAGGACCTTCCTTACCTTGAGGAACGTTCCCTCGTCCGCCAATGGAGAGATTCCCATGACCGAGAAGAAAGCCACTCTCAAGGTAGAGGGTCAGGACCTGGACCTGCCGATCTACACCCCGACTCTGGGCCGCGACGTTATCGACGTGTCCAAACTGGTAGCTAACGGCGTCTTTACTTTCGACCCGGGTTTCACCTCTACCGCTTCCTGTGAATCCAAGATCACCTTTATCGATGGTGAAGTGGGTAAACTTCTGCACCGCGGCTACTCTATCGAAGAGCTGGCAGGTCAGTCCGATTATCTGGAAGTGTGTTACACCCTGCTGTACGGTGAACTGCCCACCGCAGAACAACGTGATCAGTTCATCAGCACCGTGAAGAATCACACCATGGTGCACGAGCAGATCCGCAACTTCTTCAACGGTTTCCGCCGCGATGCCCACCCGATGGCCATCATGTGTGGCGTAGTTGGCGCGCTGTCCGCCTTCTACCACGACTCTCTGGATATCAATAATCCCGAGCACCGTGAAATCACCGCGTACCGCCTGATCGCGAAGATGCCCACCATCGCGGCCATGTGCTACAAGTACGCGCTGGGCCAGCCGTTCATGTACCCGCGCAACGACCTGGGTTACGCAGAAAACTTCCTGCACATGATGTTCGGCAACCCCTGCGAAGAGTCCAAGATCAGCCCGACCCTGGCCAAGGCCATGGATCGCATCTTCATCCTGCACGCGGATCACGAGCAGAACGCCTCCACCTCTACCGTGCGTCTGGCAGGCTCTTCCGGTGCCAACCCGTTCGCCTGTATTGCTGCTGGCATCTCAGCCCTGTGGGGCCCGGCACACGGTGGCGCCAACGAAGCCGTGCTGAACATGCTCGATGAAATCGGCTCCCTAGATAACATCGACACCTACATCGCCAAGGCCAAGGACAAGAACGACCCGTTCAAGCTGATGGGCTTCGGTCACCGCGTTTACAAGAACTACGATCCACGTGCCACCGTGATGCGCGAGTCCTGCCACGACGTTCTGGCCGAACTGGGTGTGAACGATCCGCAGCTGGAACTGGCCATGAAGCTGGAAGAAATCGCACTGAACGACCCCTACTTCAAAGAGAAGAAGTTGTTCCCGAACGTGGATTTCTACTCCGGCATCATCCTGAAAGCCATCGGGATCCCTACCTCCATGTTCACCGTAATCTTTGCCCTGTCACGCACCGTGGGCTGGATTGCGCACTGGAACGAAATGATCTCCAACCCGTACAAGATTGGCCGTCCGCGCCAGCTGTACACCGGCGAAGCCGAGCGCTCCTTCGTGCCGGTCAACGAGCGCAAATAAGCGCCTCGTTATCGCCTGACAAAAAACCGCCTTCGGGCGGTTTTTTTGTATCTGCAAAACCACCGCGAGTTAAACTCGTGGCGCCTTAAAACTCGCTGCTCGCCTACCGGGCAACACCGGTTTCGCCCCGCTGATTGGAGCCTATTACCACCCTGCATTTGCGTGGTTGCGCCGTGCATGCAAGCATCATCGTCTCGCTAGCCAACGCAGACATGACAATGAAAAAAATTCTCGCGCTTCTCATCATCATCGCCATTGCCGCCTACCTGCTATTCTGGCCGGTCAGTATCGAGCCCGTCGCCTGGCAAGCCCCTACGGCCCCCGCCCTGGAAGGCCCCTACGCCACCAACACGGCACTCAGTGACAGCCGCATACTCGGCAAGGATGAAGGCGTTGGCCCGGAAGATGTGGCCATTGATGATGAAGGCTACCTGTACGTGGGCTATGTAGATGGCCGCATTGTTCGCTTTGATCCCGACGGCAAGAACCCGGATCTGATCGCCAACACCGGAGGCCGGCCATTGGGTCTGGATTTTGCGCCCTCTGGCAACCTGATCGTTGCCGATGGCTACAAAGGACTTTTGAGCATCAACGCGGCCGGCGCTATCACAACCCTGAGCGACAGCGCTAACGGACTAGCCTACGGTTTCACCGATGACGTGGATGTGGACAGCAACGGCATCGCCTATTTCTCCGATGCCTCCAGCAAATTTGGCCCGGCCATGCATGCCCGCGACGACATCATGGAACACGGCGGCCACGGGCGGCTGTTGCGTTACGACCCGGCCACCGGCCAAGCCGAAGTCCTGCTGGATGGCCTGCAGTTCGCCAATGGTATCGCCCTGTCGCAGAATGAAGACTTCGTACTGGTGACCGAAACCGGTAATTACCGCATCGTTCGCTACTGGCTCAAAGGCGACAAAGCCGGCAGCCACGATATCTTCATGGATAACCTGCCCGGCATCCCGGATGGCATCTCGGCCAACGGCGACGGCACTTTTTGGCTTGCCCTTTTCAGTCCCCGTAATGCCATGCTCGACAGCCTTTCCGACAAACCCCTGCTGCGCAAAGTGGCCTTCCGTATGCCCAGCTTCCTGCAGCCGCAACCGGTGCATCACGGCTTTGTGCTCGGCCTCGACGAGCAAGGAC
>NZ_LWFX01000742.1:0-408 GCF_001635175.1 Alcanivorax sp. HI0083
GGCCCGGCAATGTGTGGGAAAGCAAGGACTCAGTCCTTCTCTTCGCCCAGCACGTCACCATTGCTGGCATCGATATCCAGATCCCACTCCACGCCCTGCGGGTCGCGCAGCTCAACCTGGTAGATGTAGCGGCCATACTCGTTTTCCAGATCCGTGTCGGTAATTTTCGCATTGGGGTGCTTGTCCAATACTACCTTATCGAGTTTATCCAGGGACTGGATAGTGCCGTCTTTCACCAGTGTATCGATCTGGCTATGGGGTACGTCATCGGCCTGTACTGCACTGACAGACGCCACACCCAATACCGCAGCCATCAATGTTGTTTTGGTCAAAGTCATGTTTGCTCTCCTTTTCGTTGAAGTCGGGAGAACCATAACGCGCCAAGCTGAACGCAAACTGAATGCTGGC
>NZ_LWFX01000743.1:0-515 GCF_001635175.1 Alcanivorax sp. HI0083
ATCAGCGGCCTTTGTGTATATCGCGGTAGGAGCGGCGCTTGAGCCGCGAACAACCCCAAGACTGTTATCACTACAGAAACCACCGAGGCTCCCGAAAGTGATGCCTGTGTGTCTTATAGTGATTCAAAGTCCGATTCGCGGCTCAAGCGCCGCTCCTACGGTAAAGAGAGAAGACAAGCCCCATGAACAAACTCATCATTCTGGATCGCGACGGGGTCATCAACGAGGACTCTGATGCCTACATCAAGACCGTGGACGAGTGGATTCCCATCCCCGGCAGCATCGAGGCCATCGCCCGGTTGAGTAAAGCGGGGTATATCGTCACGGTGGCCACCAACCAGTCCGGTATTGGCCGTGGCTATTATGATGTGGCCACCCTGGATGCCATGCACACGCGTCTGCGTGAGTTGGTGGCGGAGCAGGGCGGTGCACTGGGCAAGATCGTCTATTGCCCCCACGGGCCCGATGACGGCTGTGATTGCCGCAAGCCGCTGCCAGGCCTGATCGACCAGATT
>NZ_LWFX01000744.1:0-529 GCF_001635175.1 Alcanivorax sp. HI0083
GCATATCCAGCCCAACGGCTTCAAGGCCATGGTGGTGGTGGGCAGCCGCCATGCGGCCACGGTGTACAAGAAGACCCTGGATGAGCTGGGCGCGCCGCCGTCCGAGGTGATTATCAGTGGTAGCCACAATGACGAGGGCTACATTGCCAAGTACACCGACAAGGCCCAGCAGAAGCAGGCCATCGATGGTTTCAAGAAGCCCCTGAACGAGAACCCGCTGGCCTTCCTGATTGTGAAGGACATGCTGCTCACCGGCTTCGATGCCCCCATTGCCCAGGTGATGTACATCGACCGCAGCCTGAAGGATCACACCCTGATGCAGGCCATTGCGCGGGTGAATCGTACCTACAAGGGGAAGCAGGCGGGCTTTGTGGTGGATTACTACGGCCTGTCCGATTACCTCACCGAGGCGCTGGAGCAGTTCAGCAGCGATGACGTGGAAGGCACCTATGTCACCCTGAAGGACGAGATCCCCAAGCTGAAGGCGACGCATACGCGGGTGGCGCAGGTGTTCAGTGGCCTTCAGGGC
>NZ_LWFX01000745.1:0-412 GCF_001635175.1 Alcanivorax sp. HI0083
CGCCGGTATTGATGTCTTCAATAATGATGGACAACACACCCTGGTCATCGATGATGTTAATAGCAAAATCATCGGTCACGATGCTGCCTTCGTTGCCCGCCCCCACATCCGCCAGCAGCTGGCTCAATAGCCGGGACTGCAACGACGATGTCAGGCGATCCAGATCAGAAGGCCTTTCATACGCAGACGAAGACGCTTCCGGATCCTTGTAATCGTTTTGCGCCTGGGCATTGCCCAGCAGGTGGGAACCGTTGAGGGGGTTGCCTCCAAAGTTTGGATTGACCGGCTGGTAAATCAGCTCACTGGCCGCAACAGGGCCAGCAACAAGAACAAACAGACAATAAAGCGTTTTCATTAGTAGCCGTCCTTGGCCAGATCAGGGTTGCCTACCAGAGTATCCAGCACTTTCATG
>NZ_LWFX01000746.1:0-315 GCF_001635175.1 Alcanivorax sp. HI0083
CCTTATTCCAAGCGCCTGGGGTGCCTCTTATATAGTCATGAATGGTATCGACATGGCTATCTAAAGAGATATACAAAATATCGGGACCCTCAACAACGAATCTCTTATACAGTGAAGGGGCTATCAATGAAGAATTTGAAACAGCTATAACATTCAGACCAAGGCTTTTCGCTGACTTCGTTAGAGCAAAGAAATCCTCGATTTTTAACATTACTTCCCCACCGGAAAGCACAACATTCCCATGGGGATTGAGCTTGGCAAAACCCTCGACAACTTTTATTTTCTCTGCCAAGGTTAAAGAATGGGGGCTGTCTT
>NZ_LWFX01000747.1:0-420 GCF_001635175.1 Alcanivorax sp. HI0083
ATCTGCATAATGCTCTGTTTAATCAACATCATATTGCTGTTTCAGCTCAGCCAGACGCTCTTGGTCCCTCTCGCTGAAGTCTCTTGTGGAATACAGGGCTTCCCCATCCGGCCCATCCAGCTTTTCCACCATCACGGTAAAGACGGCATCTGCAGGGGCATTCACCTTGCCCCAGTCAGAATAACTGTTCGGTGCCAGCGTCCAGGTAGCTTCTTCGCCGGGCTCCAGACCACCTGAGATGCTGTAATTGAACTGATCTTCATGCCAAGGCACGCTCCGATCAGGGCTGGCGATGGTGCCGGAGAAGTAGGCACGGGAGATGGCCTGATCCGTGCCGTTCTTGACCGTTAGCTCAATGATCGGCTGTTTGCCAAGGTATTGCCTTTCTCGCATAGTGAAGCGGGAACGTACCACCTGGAA
>NZ_LWFX01000748.1:0-457 GCF_001635175.1 Alcanivorax sp. HI0083
GTTGATGGTGAGTCATGACGATCAGGTAGGGCACCACTTTCAGCGCAGTGAGGATTTCGCCAGCCTGGCCGGGGAGGGCAATCATGCTTGCTAAAGTGATGTTTGCCTCCCTGAAAACCCGGCGCACCTCGGCGTTGCTGATCGTGGTTGCTATTGCCATGAGCGTGCTGATGATCATCGGCATCGACCGGGTGCGTCATCAGGTGCGCGCCAATTTTGCCAGCACCATTTCAGGGACAGATCTGATCGTCAGTGCCCGTGGTGGGCCAATGAATATCTTGCTCTACAGTGTCTTCCGTCTCAGTGATCCCACCGCTGGCATCAGCTGGAACACCGTGGAGCATCTGGCCGCCCACCGGGATGTGAAGTGGTGGATTCCCATTGCGTTGGGTGATTCCCATCGCGGTTATCCGGTGGTGGCGACTAACGACAGCTATTTGACGCACTACCGCTACGG
>NZ_LWFX01000749.1:0-413 GCF_001635175.1 Alcanivorax sp. HI0083
GGCCGCTGTCATCGAAAATCAATCGCTGACGCTCATTGCTGCCCTCCACCACGCCCTCCACCACCATGTGTGGCAGGTCCTGGCGTAGCGGGTGGCGGGTGAACAACACCCCGGCAGCCTGTTGCCGCGGCAGTGCCTGGATCACCACATGGTCCGGGCCAGGCTCGCGATCGAAAATGCTCCGCAATGCCGCCGCCAGTGATTCATCCGAATCCAGATTCAACAGGCTTTCCCGGCGTGAATCCGCATTCATGGGCCCCTGTTGAAGCACCCAATAACGGTCATCGGTAAACATGCGCGGCAAGGCGCGTAATTGGTGAGTCAGCGACGCGGCAGAACTGTCTGCCACCACGCTGCGGTCAATGCGCCAGCTGGGCGGGATTGGTAACCCCATGGCAGCCCAGCGCTGCAGA
>NZ_LWFX01000750.1:0-780 GCF_001635175.1 Alcanivorax sp. HI0083
CCATTGCCTCGCTCGCTGTGCTCATGCAGGGCGCGGGCGGTGAGCTCTTTGCCGGTGCCGGCTTCGCCCATGATCAGCACCGGGGTGTTGGTCGGTCCCACGCGGCCAATGCGGTGTTTCAGCTCTTCCATGGCCGCGCTGTTGCCGATCATGTTGCGTACCGGGAAGCTGCGTTCCAGGTCCCGGCGCAGGGCCCGGTTGCCCCGGTTCAGGCGGCCTTCTTTCAATACCCGATCCACGGCGAGCAACATTTCGTCGTGATCGAAGGGTTTGGGGATGTAGTCCACGGCGCCCTGTCGCATGGCATCCACTGCGGAGCGCAGGCTGGCATAACTGGTCATGATCAGCACCGGTGTGATGCCGGCCGCTTCTATAAGTGTGGTGCCGGGTTCGCCGGGCAGGCGCAGGTCGCTGATTATCAGGTCGAACTGATTGAGGCTGTACTCGCGGGCCTGCTCCACGGATTCCGCTTCTTCAACCGAATGTTCGTGGCGCACCAGCAGCTTGCGCAGGGCGCCGCGAATTACCGGCTCATCTTCAACAATCAGAATGTGACTCATGAATGACTTGATCCTGTCCTGTCTTTCAATGGCGCATTACACACCGGATGTCGGGGCGTGCATGGGAAGCCGAATAATAAACCGGGTGCCGCCCTGTTCGGTGATCGGGCTCTCCACTCGAATCGCGCCCAGGTGTTCTTCGATAATACTGTAAACCAGCGCTAACCCAAGGCCTGTTCCCCGCCCCGGTGGCTTACTGGTGACAAAGGGTTCAAACAGG
>NZ_LWFX01000751.1:0-388 GCF_001635175.1 Alcanivorax sp. HI0083
AGTGCTGCCGCGCTGACGTATACCACCCTGTTTGCCATCGTCCCGGTGATGACGGTGAGTTTTGCGGTGCTGTCGTCGGTACCCGCCCTGAAAGACAAGGGCGCCCAGTTCCAGGCATGGGCGTTTGAGTATTTTGTACCCTCCGCAGGCAATATGCTGCTCGATCACCTGCAGTCCTTTGCCAAACAGGCAGCAAACCTGACCGGGTTGGGCATTGTGTTTCTGGTGATCACTTCCATCCTGATGCTGAGCACGGTTGAGCAAACCCTGAACCGTATCTGGAAAGTGCAGACCCCGCGTAAAGGTCTCACCAGCTTGTTGATGTATTGGGCGGTGCTGTCATTGGGGCCGATTTGTCTGGGCCTGGGGTTGGCGATCTCGTCGTATC
>NZ_LWFX01000752.1:0-4678 GCF_001635175.1 Alcanivorax sp. HI0083
ATCGGCATGATCACCGAAGGCGACCTGAAAGTGGTCACCAAGCGCGCCCCCACCGAAGCCGAGATGCACGATCTGATCTTCGCCTGGAAAGTGGCCAAGTTCGTGAAATCCAACGCCATCGTCTACGCCAAAAACCGTCAGACCGTGGGCGTGGGTGCCGGCCAGATGAGCCGCGTGAACTCTGCGCGCATCGCCGCCATCAAGGCCGAGCACGCAGGCCTGCAGGTGGAAGGCTCGGTGATGGCATCCGACGCCTTCTTCCCGTTCCGCGATGGCATCGACAACGCCGCCAAGGTGGGCATCAGCTGCGTGATCCAGCCGGGCGGCTCGATCCGCGACGAAGAAGTCATCAAAGCCGCCGACGAAGCCGGCATGGCCATGGTCTTCACCGGCATGCGTCATTTCAGGCATTAAGGCGTCGGACGTCTGAGGTCGGACGTCTGACGACAAAACCCGGGTTAGCGTCCGACGTCCGACGTCCGACATCTGACCCGTCTCCCATTGAGACAACGTCAGAAGAGGCAATAACCTCAATGAAAGTTTTGATCATTGGCGGCGGTGGCCGCGAGCATGCGCTGGCATGGAAAGTGGCTCAGGCCGAGTCGGTAGAAAAGGTATTCGTGGCCCCGGGTAACGCCGGCACCGCACGCGAAGCCAAGCTGGAGAACGTGGCCATCGATGTGCTGGATCAGCCAGCCCTACTGGCCTTCGCCAGGGACAACGGCGTTGACCTGACCATCGTCGGTCCGGAAGCCCCGCTGGTGGAAGGCTTGGTGGACACCTTCCAGGATAACGGTCTGAAGTGCTTTGGCCCCAGCAAGGCGGCTGCCCAGCTGGAAGGCTCCAAGGCTTTCACCAAGGACTTCCTGGCGCGCCAGAAGATCCCGACCGCGGCCTACGGCAACTTCACCGACATGGACGAAGCGCTGGCTTACGTCCGTGAGCAGGGTGCCCCCATCGTGATCAAGGCCGACGGCCTGGCTGCGGGCAAAGGCGTGATCGTCGCCATGACCCTGCAGGAAGCGGAAGATGCGGTGCGCGACATGCTGGATGGCAACAAGTTTGGCGACGCCGGTCACCGCGTGGTGGTGGAAGAATTCCTGGAAGGCGAAGAAGCCAGCTTTATCGTCATGGTGGACGGCAAGAACGTGTTGCCCATGGCCACCAGCCAGGACCACAAGCGCGTCGGCGACGGCGACACCGGCCCCAACACTGGCGGCATGGGCGCCTACTCCCCGGCCCCGGTGGTCACCGATGCGGTGTACCAGCGCATCATGGACGAGGTGATCACCCCCACCGTGGAAGGCATGGCATCTGAAGGCATGCCCTACACCGGCTTTCTGTACGCCGGACTGATGATCAACCCGGATGGTGCCCCCAAGGTGATCGAATACAACTGCCGCTTTGGTGATCCGGAAACCCAGCCGATCATGATGCGCCTGCAGTCCGATCTGGCCGCCCTGTGCCTGGCGGCACTGGACGGCAAACTGGACCAGACCGACATCCAGTGGGACCCGCGCCCCACCCTCGGTGTGGTCATGGCCGCTGGCGGCTACCCGGACAGCTACAACAAGGGTGACGTGATCGACGGGCTTGATCAGGCCGATTCCGATACGGTGAAAGTCTTCCACGCGGGCACCGCCGAAAAAGACGGCCAGGTGGTCACCAGTGGTGGCCGGGTCCTGTGCGTCACCGGCGTCGGCGACACCGTGGGCGACGCCCAGGCCAACGCCTATGAGGGTGTGAAGCAGATCACATGGCGCGACGCCCAATACCGTTCCGACATCGGCTACCGTGCAGTGGCCCGCGAAAAAGCATAAAGTACAGGCAACTAAGAATTAAAGGTGAGCCGGACCCGGCTCGCCTACCAACACACCTTCGGGGGGTTGCCATGTCGAATCAAACGGCGGATATGTCACGTCTTGAGGATTTCATTCCTTTTGACTGCCTCAGTGAATCCCATCGCAATGAAATCCAGGGCCAGATCGAAGTCATCAAGATCGGCCCCGGTCGACTCCTGTTCAAGCGCGGCCAGAGCAGCGACAAGGCCTACTTCCTGATCGAAGGTTCGCTGGATCTCACCGATGCCAGTTTTCAGGTGCGCCACTTCACCGCTGACGACGATGAAAACTACCTGGCCATCGACAACTACGCCGAACACACCATCAACGCCATCACCGCCGAAGCCACCACGCTCTACGCCATCGACCGCAACAAGCTGGACCTGCTGATGACCTGGACCCAGGCCGCCGAGTCCATGCTTGACGAAGACGACGATGAAAATGAGCGGGACTGGATGGACGCGCTGCTTTCCTCGGAACTGTTCTCCGCAGTGCCCCCGGCCATGATTCACAGCCTGTTCGTGAAATTCGAAGAACGCGAAGTCCAGCTCGGCGAAACCATTGTCACCGAAGGCGAAGACGGCGACACCCTGTTCGTGATCAAACAGGGCAAAGCCATGGTCACCCGCACCAAGGGAGCCAAGCAGGAAACTCTGGCCGCCCTCTCCGCCGGCCGCTTCTTTGGTGAAGACGCCCTGATCAGCGACAGCCCACGCAATGCCACCATCACCATGACCAGCGACGGGGTATTGATGTGTCTGGGTAAAAACGATTTTCAGGCAATCCTGCAGGACTCCGTGATTCGCCACGTCACTGAAGATGAGCTGGACACGATGGTGCTGGAAGCCGACACCGCCTGCATCCTGGTGGATGTACGCCTGCCCATGGAATTCCGCCATGACCGCACCCCCGGTGCCCGCAACCTGCCACTCAATGAATTACGCCGCGAAGTACAAAATCTCGAGAAGGATTTTTTCTACGTGGTATGCGGTGATGGTCGACGTAGCGAGCTTGGAGCCTATATCCTCTCCGAAGCGGGTTTGAACGCCTATGTGCTTGACCGGGGAAAACCGACGGATGCAAAAGAAGAATCCCATGCTGAGGCTAAACAAGCCTGACTCTCTATTCTTTCTCCTGGTGCTGGCCCTGTGCGCCAGCGCCAATGCAGTCTTCGCAGACGCGCCCCCGCCCTTTGTCGTCCATAGCCAGCCTGACCAGGCACGCATCACCATCTATTCGGAATATTACCGTGATGCCTCCGGCGGCGCGGATATTCGCACTATCAGCCAGCCCCCCATTACCGAGCACTTCCAGCCCGCCACACGCTATATCGAACGGCTAGGGATTCGCGACGGTTATTGGTGGGTGCGCGTCGCCTTGCAAAACGAACTGAGCAATCAACAGGACTACGCACTGGTTGTCACAGGCAACCCCAATGCCCGCGTGTTTTTGCCCGGCGCAGATGGCCATTACACCCAGGCGAGCCAGGAGCAACGGATACCCGGCCGGGAGGCCAGCTACCGGCTACACCTGCCCACCGGTGAACCACAGCTGATCTACCTGCGACTCCAGCCCCAGGGCTACCTCACCTACGGCCTGACCCTGAACGACATCAACGCCCAGGTGGCACAACAAAGCCACACCAACGCCGTGTACATGCTGCTCGCCGGCGCCCTGCTGATTCTCGCCATCTACAACCTGACCGCCGGCGCCATGCGGGGTGGGAGAACCTACTTTTACCATTGCGGCTTTATTCTCTCCATTCTGGTCATCAGTCTGGTTCTGGCCGGTTTTCTTCCCCAGTCGCTGACAGAGAACAGTACCGTTCAGCCCCGCACCCTGTTCGTGATGATGATGATCGCGCTGTTTTCCGCCACCGGCGTCGCGCGCTCCTTTTTTGATCTTTCCGTCAAGGCCCCGCTTCTGCACCGCATCATGGTGGGACTGAAATGGGGCTCACTGGCCTTTATTCCCCTGATCCTCGTGCTCCCCGTCGCCCTGGCCGCCAGTGCCAGCTTCGCCATCGTCAGCCTGGCCGCATTCATTTTGCTGATTCTGGGCTACACCAGCTGGCACCGGGAGCTGAATGGCGGCGGACTGTTTTTCCTGACTACGCTTCTGGTCAGCGGGCCTGCCCTGCTGGTTTGTCTGGCCTATCTGGGCATCCTGCAAACCAGCGCAGAACTGCCCCAGTGGCTACTGGCAACCACCATGCTGGAGGCAGTCACTCTGGGCATCGGCTTGCGGGTCAGCCACCGCCATCAAGCACTTCTGCATATCGAACAAAAACGCTCACAGGCCGTGGCGGAAACCGTGGATGCCACGCGTCGGGAAACCCTGTCCAGAATTGGCCATGATGTACGCACCCCGCTCAGCGGCATCCTCGGCATGGCAGAAATCCTCGCTGACACCCCGCTGACCCCGAACCAGCGCGAGTGCGTCGGCGCCATTCAGAACGCCGGCGACAACCTGCTGCGCATCATCAACGATGTCCTGGAGCACTCGCAGCTCTCCACCCGCGGCACCGACATCAACCACAGCGCACTGGATATTCATGACCTGGTCATGGAAGCCGTGGATCTGTTCAAGGAACGGGCGGAAGAAAAGCAGATAGAACTGATCACCCATGTGCACACCAATGTGCCGGGCCGGGTGGTCGGCGATGCCGGCCGCCTGCGTCAGATTCTTACCAACCTGACCGGCGCCCTGATTCGCCATGGCCACCCCGGCGAAATGGTGGTGGACGTTTCCATGGAACCCACCGGTCAGGCCGACCGCGTTCGTTTTGGTTTCACCGGCAGCGCCATGAATGAGGAAACCCTCAAGCGTTTGCGGGA
>NZ_LWFX01000753.1:0-518 GCF_001635175.1 Alcanivorax sp. HI0083
TTCCATCGAGTGTTGACGCGAAATCGACCTTAATGGAGTCGCTCTCCCGCCATAAGGCGTGATGAGTAAATTGTGCGACTGTTGACGGCCCGCCACTGGCCAAATACACAATGTTGGTTATTGATAGGCCTGTTGACCCTCTCCATTGGCCTGTATTGATCTCACTGGCCAATTTCGACATCCGGGAAATTTCGAGGCGTATTTCGTCAATCTCGTTTTGAAACTGCTGGGCATCGTTGTGTTGCCGCAGTAGCCAGTGCCCTCCTGGCTTTGATGCTGAAATGGAGTCTCGACTAAACAGCTTATGAATCTCGGCACCCACCGCCTCTAGTTCTGCCAGCCGGGCTAGTAACCCCAGGGTTTGAGAGTTCAGCCTCTGCAAGCTCATATCTAATTGTAATGGTCCGAGCTTCCAGCAAAGTGCACTCTCGCGTTGAGAATCCGCACTATGCAGCTGCAAAAGGCTCAGGCTGCCCATCTCTTTTGCATGCTTGGCAAGAGCGCTGTAAAGGGCGTCC
>NZ_LWFX01000754.1:0-222 GCF_001635175.1 Alcanivorax sp. HI0083
TGCGGAGTGGCCAGTACGCCTTCTTCCGTGCCCAGCCATTCAAACACCGCATCGGCATCCACTTTGCCTTCGGCGAAATCCTTGCGGAACTGTTCCTGAATCAGCTGGCGGGACAACGCCGCCGAGCAGGGGCAGGTGGACGAGTACGGCACTTCCACCGACAACTCGATGCGCATGCCCTCTTCGCACAGGGTGCCCTTGATACTGACCGGGTAGCTCTTC
>NZ_LWFX01000755.1:0-416 GCF_001635175.1 Alcanivorax sp. HI0083
TCCGCATCGGTGAATTTTTCGATCATGTCCATGGCCGCTTCGTTGGCGCCACCATGCAGCGGGCCACGCAGGGNGCCGATAGCACCAGTGATGCAGCTGTGAATATCGGACAGTGTGGAAGCGCAAACACGGGCGGTAAACGTAGAGGCATTGAACTCATGCTCTGCATACAGAATCAGCGAAACGTTCATAACACGCTCATGCAGCTCGTTGGGCTTCTCGCCACGCAGCATGTGCAGGAAGTGCGCACCGATAGAGGCATCGCCAGTGTTTTCGTCAATACGCACACCATCGTGACTGAAGCGATACCAGTAACAGATGATGGACGGGAAACAGGCCAGCATGCGATCGACACAAGCTTCCTGGGTCGGGAAGACACCCATCGTGCTAGTGTCTTCCTGTTCCAGATTGCCCAG
>NZ_LWFX01000756.1:0-741 GCF_001635175.1 Alcanivorax sp. HI0083
GGCGCGTAGCGCTTCCACTTCGGTCTGCAGCTCGGCCAGGCGGAAATGCACGCTCTGGTTATCGATCAGCGACATGCCGAATACCTTGCGGTCCTTGGCGTAGGCGATGGTTTCATCAATCACATGTTCCATACCCTTGAGGCTGTTGGCGGCGGCAAACAAACGCTCTTCCTGGAACTGCATCATCTGCATCATGAAGCCCATGCCTTCCTGACCGATCAGGTTGCGCTGGGGCACGCGCACGTTATCGAAGAACACCTGGGCGGTTTCCGAAGAGCGCATGCCCAGCTTGTTCAGGGGCTTGTCCACGGTGATGCCGGCCGCATCCCTGGGCACCACGATCAGGGATTTATTGACGTGGGGTTTGGCGTCGGAGGTGTTGGCCAACAGACAGAAAAAATCGGCGCTGGGGGAGTTGGTGATCCACATCTTGGTGCCGTTGATCACGTAGTCGTCGCCATCTTTCACCGCGGTGGTTTTCACCGCTGCCACATCGGAACCTGCATGGGGTTCGGAAACCGCAATGGAGGCGACCATGTCGCCGGCGATGGCGGGGGCCAGGTAGTCACGACGCAGTTCATCGGAGCCGAAGCGGGCGATGGCTGGGGTGGCCATGTCGGTTTGTACACCCACAGCCAACGGCACGCCGCCACAATGGACGCGGCCCATTTCTTCGCTCATAACCATGCCGTAGGAGTAGTCTAGCCCCATGCCGCCAAACTCTTCCGGCTTGGTGACCCC
>NZ_LWFX01000757.1:0-737 GCF_001635175.1 Alcanivorax sp. HI0083
GCGACGGCACCCCGAACCGGGCGCTCAGCGAGCCCAGCAGCAGGCCGGTGAACATCAGGCCGGTGCCGATAAGAAGAAACAGGTTCAGAGAGTCCAAGCGCAATCCATGCCAAGAGAATCAGGGTTCTATAGTAGAATAGCTTACACGCAACACGCTGCACGCTACATGCTCTCCGTAGGAGCGTCGCTGGCGGCGCGATAAACAGAAGCGAGTAACGAGTTTCGAGTGACGAAAACCTTCAGGAAGTGCCTGTTTGTGGTTTATGTCTTTCGAAACTCGTTTCTCGCAACTCGAAACTGGCCGGATCAGAGTGTCGACACGGCTGTTTCTCCTGTGCGAGCTGGCGTTTCGGTGCTGCGCTGATACTGGCTCTACCGCGTGATGCTTGCAGCGTGAGGTGTTCTCTTTATACTACCGCGCCCGAATTGACTATATTTTGAGCAGCAGGCCTGTCCTGCAAGGTAAGTAAACGATGGATTTTTCCCAGCGATTTGGCGTGATTGTGATCGGCGGCGGCCATGCCGGTACCGAGGCGGCACTGGCCTCTGCGCGCATGGGCGTTTCAACGCTGCTGCTCACCCATAACATCGAAACCCTGGGCCAGATGAGCTGTAACCCGGCCATTGGCGGTATCGGCAAGAGCCACCTGGTGCGTGAAATCGATGCCCTGGGCGGGGCCATGGGCCGCGCCACGGATAAAGGCGGTATTCAGTTTCGTGTGCTCAACGCCCGCAAA
>NZ_LWFX01000758.1:0-333 GCF_001635175.1 Alcanivorax sp. HI0083
GCGGTGATGCGTTGGCTCGCCAGCCAGGCAAAAAGATCGGGTGACTTAACGATATCGCCGGCTGTACGCCCAATACACGCCGGCCAGGGAGACAGCCAGGGTGGCCGGGGCCATCAGCGCGGTGAAATGCAGCAACCGGAACAGCCAGGTGCCGACCACGCCGCCACAGATGAAGCCGCCAATCAGCAATACGAACAGCAGCAGCCGGCGGCCATTGAGGGGGATGCCGCGCAGGCGGTTGCCCAGCATGATGCCCAGGTCGGTGAAAATCCCGGACAGGTGGGTGGTGCGGATGATGGAGCCACTGTAGGTGGTCACCATGGCGTTCTGCAG
>NZ_LWFX01000759.1:0-802 GCF_001635175.1 Alcanivorax sp. HI0083
GGTTGATGGATTCCACGTAGTCGTTGATCTGCACCACGTAGATGTCGATGTCGTACTTGTCGGCCCATTTATCCACGATTTTCTGCTGGGCGCCGTAATCCCACGGCATCCAGCCCACATAGATGGACCAGCATATGCTGAAGGAATCTTTAGCCAGCGCGGTGACCGGCGTGAGTGAGGTGAACAGGGCAAGCGCTGCAACGGCAGCGGTCTTTCGTACGGAACGGGTCATGGTGGAGCTCCTTGGCTACGGACGATGAGGAATCCAATGACAAGGTTGTCATCGTGTCCTCCCGGGCTTTTGTCCCGCCGTGTAACCCCCTGCGGATAGACGTTGTCGCGGGTCTATCGGCGCCAAGAAGGTCGACTGCTCTCGGACCAGGCATCGGCTGCTGACGCAGTCGACCGGAACCCTAGCGGTCTATTGGTGCACATTGTGTTGAGTCGGGAGCCTCTGAAAGACCTTGCATGCAAGGCGTCATTTAGAGGCTCCCTAATGGCAACAAGGCCATTCGATTCCTCTTGCGTAACAAAGCAAAGGGAGTGCCAAGATGGGCCTGGCGAGGAGGGGAAAAGGCGTGCGCCCGCGCGAGCCGTGGGCTGAGGCGAAAGCGGGAGAAAGAAAAGGGGGGTAGTGTGTGTGAGGAGGATGACCATGCCGGCACCTGAATGGGTGCCGGTATGGTGCGTGGTGCGCGGTGATGCGCAATTCTGGTGCGGGTGATTATTCCTCGTGTTCCAGGAAGTCGACCAGTGCTTGCCAGCTTACCTGGTCCGCATGGGCGCTGTAGGCCAGCGGCAT
>NZ_LWFX01000760.1:0-224 GCF_001635175.1 Alcanivorax sp. HI0083
TGAAGCCTGTACGCTCACCTCCGTGGTCGATATTGAGCCGGAAAACAATACCGCGCTGGAAGGGTTGTACCAGTCCAATGGCATGTATTGCACCCAGTGCGAAGCGGAAGGCTTTCGCCATATTACGTTTTTCCCGGACCGTCCGGATGTTCTGTCTCGATTTACCACTACGGTGCGGGCGGATAAGCAGCGCTATCCGTTGCTGTTATCCAATGGTAACCCGG
>NZ_LWFX01000761.1:0-624 GCF_001635175.1 Alcanivorax sp. HI0083
ACATCAACCGCGCCCTGCAATGGGAACTGCCCACCGATGGTCCCAAGACCCTTAACGGGCTGATCCTTGAATACCTGCAGGATATCCCCGACGCCAATATCTCGGTGAGAATCGATCAGTATCTGATCGAGATTTTGCAGGTGAAGGACAATATGGTGAAGGCAGTGAGAGCAAGGAAGGCGAGTTAAGTTGACAGTTGATAGTGGAAAGCTGACAGCTGCGCGATCAAAATTCCTGTTTTCTTAAAGCAATGAGGCCGCGCCCAACCTTTGGGCGCGGCCTCTTGCGTTTCAAGATAACCCCTACGGTTAACGCGCAGCTGTCAGCTTTCCACTATCAACTGCCCTTCAAACCCGATCCGCGATCGGCGACCCAACCCAGGCGAGAATATCGGCCTCGTAGCGCTTCACCAGCGCACGCCCTTCGGCGATGGCTTCCTTGGCACGGTGAAAATCCATCAGCGCGAAGTCTTCCAGCATTGGCACCAGCGTCACTTCAGGCGGATCGCCAGCCATACGCGAGCGGGTAATGCGGTCCTGCATGATATTGATGCTGGACGCCACCACATCGAAAAAACCCGGATCCTGACCGTCTCCTGAAGCAAAGTAATCCATCATTTTCTGC
>NZ_LWFX01000762.1:0-6780 GCF_001635175.1 Alcanivorax sp. HI0083
GGATTTAGCTTCTAGCTTCTAGCTTCTAGCTTCTNGCTTCTAGCTNCTAGCTTCTAGCTTCTAGCGTCCGGCGTCCGGCGTCCGGCGTCCGGCGTCCGGCGTCCGGCGTCCGGCGTCCGGCGTCCGGCGTTCTACATCGTATGCGTCGGTCGATCCGATTCCAGCGAGCCTGCCAGGTGATTTTCGATGGTGACGCGGGCAGTGTCATCCTGGTCAGAGAACTGCACGCCGATCCCGGCACTACGGTTACCTTGAGCGCCTTTGGGCGTGATCCAGATCACCTTGCCCGCCACCGGAATCTTGTCGGCTTCGTCCATGATATTGAGCAGCAGGAAGATTTCTTCTCCCAGCTTGTATTGCTTTTCGGTGGGAATAAACAGGCCGCCATTGGTAATGAAAGGCATGTAGGCCGAGTACAGCACCGCTTTGTCTTTGATGGAAAGCGACAGAATGCCACTACGACCGCCGGGCATTTTCATGAACGAGCCTCTTACGAAATTATTATTAATCTTTGAACAGTCGGTTCAAGGTTAGTGCGCTGCTGCCGCAGCGTCAACGCCCACCAGCACCAGCAACCACTGCTCGTACAGCAATTCCTTGTTGGGGTTGGCCCCGGACAGCAAGGCGCGGCGCCCTTCCAGCACCCGCTGGGCAGCCCGCAACAAACGCGCCGGTGGCACCGCCTTGCTGAGTCGCTCCAGCAGTGGAGCCAGGGATGCGTCGGCGCTCTGCTGGCCGGAGAAGCGCTGATTCAAACAGCGTGACAACCAGCCATAAATCACCCCGGCCATCTCGGTAGGGTCATGCTTGGCGAGCACCGGCGACGCTTGCGCCACCGACTGGCGCCCTTCTGCCACGCTGACCAGGGTATCGAGCAAACGGGCCCGGTCGGCAAACCAGTCCGCCTGCTCCAGTGCCAGCGCCTGTAGCGGCGCCCCCTGGGCGGCATCCAGTAACGAAGCCGCACTCTCGCCCACCTGGCTCTGCAACCACTGCAGCGCCTGGTCCTGCTCCGGTAACGGCAAGGTGCGCTGCTGGCAACGGCTGCGAATGGTCGGCAATAACAGGGTCGGCTGATCACTGACCAGCAGCAACAAGGTCTGCGCGCCCGGCTCTTCCAGGGTTTTCAGCAAGGCATTCTGGGCATTGCGGTTGAGCGCTTCTGCAGGATAGACAATGGCAACCCGGTAACCACTGTACTGAGCGGTGCGGGTGGCAAACGCCACCAGCTTGCGGACCTGATCAATCTTGATGGTTTTGCTTTTTTCTTCCGGGCTGAGGCGGTGCAGATCGGGGTGAGTACCAGCGGTGCTGAGCTGGCACCCCTGACAATGGCCGCAAGGCAGCCCTGCGGAAGGTTTCTCGCAAAGCAGGGTCTGGGCCAGGGATTCGGCCAAGCGTAGCTTGCCGATACCTTTGGCACCGGTCAGCAACAGCGCATGGGGCAGCCGCCCCTGGGCGTGCTGGTCAAGCAACTGCGCCATGACCTCGCCATGCCAGGGACACGGTGCCTGAACTTTTGCGCCGGTTACGGCCATGCCAGCATCTCCTCGACTATCGCGCCCAGCTGCTGCTGTACCGACCCCAAAGGCTGCCCCGCATCCACGGTGCGGAACCGGCCAGGCTCCTGGGCTGCACGGGCCAGATAACACTGGCGGATACGTTCAAAAAAAGCCCGGTCTTCCTGTTCGATGCGATCCAGAGCGGCACGTTTACCGGCACGTGCCATGCCCACATCTACCGGCACATCAAACAGTACGGTCATGTCCGGGCGGGTGTCGCGAATGACCAGGCTTTCCAGGTCGGCAATGGCTGCGCTGTCCAGCCCTCGCCCTGCCCCCTGGTAAGCCCAGGTGGCGTCCACAAAACGATCACACAGCACCCATTCGCCACGGGCCAGTGCCGGGCGGATCTTCTGCTCCAGGTGCTGCGCGCGGGCGGCGAACACCAACAGCAACTCCGTATCATCCGCCATAGGTTCATCACCGGGCGCCAACAGTACACCACGGATCGATTCCGCCAAGGCGGTGCCGCCGGGTTCGCGGCTCACTGTCACCGTCTTGCCGGCGGCTCTGAGAGCGTCGGCCAGCCATTCCAGATTGCTACTTTTGCCCGCGCCCTCGCCGCCTTCCAGGGTGATGAAACGGCCACTCATTATCCGCCTCCGGGTGAAGAACGGTAGCCTTCACGGCGTTGCAGCTGATACTCACGCACGGCTTTGCGGTGCTGGGCCAGGGTTTTGGAAAAAGAATGGCTGCCATCACCACGGGCCACGAAATACAGGGACTCGGTTTTCCCCGGGTTCACCGCCGCCAGAATGGCTTCCCGGCCGGGCATGGCGATAGGAGTGGGCGGCAACCCGCTGATCACGTAGGTATTGTAAGGGGTAGCGCGACGCAGATCGGAGCGGCGAATATTTCCGTCATAGGCCTCCCCCATGCCGTAGATCACCGTCGGGTCGGTTTGCAGGCGCATGCCCTTGTTCAAACGATTGGTAAAAACGCCAGCAATTTCCGGACGCTCTTCCGGCACGCCGGTTTCCCTTTCCACGATAGACGCCATGATCAGGGCTTCGTATGGGGTGTCGTAGGGCAAATCCTTGGCCCGCTGCTGCCAGGCAGCGTCGAGAATACTTTCCTGGCGCGCCAGTGCCCGGGCCAGGATGGTCAGGTCTGTGGTGCCACGGGTATAAAAATAGGTTTCTGGCGCAAACCATCCCTCCGGGTGGCGGTCCGGACGCCCCAACTCCGCCATCACTTGCTCGTCGGTCAACTCTTTCAGGCGGTGACTCAAGGTCTCCTGGGAGGCCAGCCGGGCACGTAATTCGCGGAAGTTCCAGCCTTCCACCAGGGTCAGGCTGCGTTGCAGCACATCACCGCGATCGATTTTCTCCAGCAGAGACAACAACGAGTCGCCCGGCTTGAGCTGATACTCACCCACATGCATACGGCCGTCCATGCCAGTGAAAGCGGAATAGATTCGCGCTCCCACCCGGCGGAAACGGGCTTCCAGGCCCTCACCCAGGATGCCCTCCTCTTTGAGGTTATACAGCACACGGCTCAAGCCGGCGCCCCGGGGCACTTCCACCGTTAATGCTTCAGAAACCGGTAATGGGCGGTGTAGATAACTGCTGACCCAGGCCCCCGCCACAGGTACAGCGACTACCAGCAAGACAACCAGCAGTCCAAAAATACGGATTTTTTTGCGCATAGTGCGGTTATTAGACCTTCAGTGAGCCGGCCAAAAAGGTTTCTGTCGACTGTTGCAGTTCCCGGACCGATGCCAGCACCGGCCAATGCCATTGCGCCAGTTTACGCACCGGGAGCACGCCGACAACACTGTTACACAGAAACAGTCCATCGGCTGTGCGCAGCTGTGACAGTGGCCGCAGATCACAGACCACTTTCTCGCCGCGTTGCAGCAATGTCTCGTGCAAGTGCGCCCGCATCACGCCGGCCACACCAGCTCCGGCAGCATCCAGATCCGGCATCCACCAGTGATTGGCAAAGCGGGCAAAGAGATTCATGGAAGTGGCTTCCAGAGGCTGCCTGCGGGTACTGAGCAGCAACCCTTCGTCCCAACCCTGCCGTGCCACTTCCCGGCGTGCCATGACCTGTGGAAGACGGTTCAGATGCTTGAATCCGGCCAGCAGGTCAGGATACAGCGGAGCCTGGCAAAGTCCCAGCACCAGGCCTTCGCGGCGATGGCGTTCAGGCCAGACGGGCAAGCCGCCGCTCTGCCACACAACCGTGGGCTGAGCGGGTACCGGGGGCAAATATCCCCGACCGCCGACACCGCGGGTGACCGTGAGTTTTACCACCCCGGCCTCACCGGCAAGCGCAGCAACGCCCTCGTTAAGGGCAGCGTCCAGTCGGGATTCATCGGGCAGCGCAATGCCCAGTGCTCGCAGCCCACCAACCAGGCGGGCACGATGCCGCGGCCACAAGGGCTGTTCACCGGAGGCGGCCACGCGCACGGTTTCGAACACACCGTCTCCGTAGGCGAAACCGCGGTCACGGGGATTCAGTGGCATTACACCTTCTTGAACAGCAAGGTGCCGTTGGTGCCACCGAAACCGAACGAGTTGGACAGCGCGTAGTTGATGGTACGTTCCTGCGCCTGGTTCGCCACGAAGTTCAGATCGCAGCCTTCGTCCGGGTTATCCAGATTGATGGTGGGCGGTGCCACTGAGTCGCGTATGGCCAGAATGGAGAAAATCGCCTCCACTGCACCCGCCGCACCCAGCAGGTGCCCGATCATGGATTTGGTGGAGCTGACCGCCAGATTATGGGCATGGTCGCCAAACAGAGTTTTCACTGCCATGGCTTCCGCCACATCCCCCATTTGCGTGGAGGTGCCGTGGGCATTGATGTAATCCACCTGGGTCGGCTCGACACCGGCATTGCGAAGCGCATTGCGCATGGCCCGCATGGCGCCGTCGCCACCTTCCGCCGGGGAGGTGATATGGTAGGCATCATCACTCATGCCAAACCCTGCCAGCTCCGCATAAATCGTGGCGCCACGGGCCTTGGCGTGCTCGTACTCTTCCAGCACCACCGCGCCGGCACCATCGGCCAGCACGAAGCCATCCCGATCCTTGTCCCAGGGGCGACTGGCGGCTTGCGGGTCATCGTTGCGAGTGGATAGTGCGCGGGCGGCGGCGAAACCGCCCAGCCCCAGCGGCGAAGAGCCTTTCTCGGCACCGCCGGCAACCATCACGTCCGCTTGCCCCAGCACAATCTGCTGAGCAGCAAAGCCAATATTATGGGTGCCAGTGGTGCATGCCGTTACCGTGGCAAAGTTGGGACCTTTCATGCCGTACATGATCGCCAGATTGCCCGCGATCATATTGATAATCGTGCCCGGAACAAAGAACGGTGACAGCTTGCGGGGGCCGGAATCGAGCAGCTTGCGGTGGTTATCTTCGATATTGGTGAGGCCACCGATACCGGAGCCGATCGCCGCCCCTACACGCTCGGCATCTTCCTTTTCCATATCCAGGCCCGCATCGCGTACGGCCTGGATAGCTGCTACCAGCCCGTACTGAACAAAGACGTCCATTTTGCGAGCGTCTTTGGGAGACAGGTACTCGGAAATATCAAAGTCAGGCACCAGGCCAGCGAAACGGGTAGCAAAGGGCTCCGTATCAAAGTGCTCGATATTGCGAATGCCACTCTTGCCCGCCTTGATACCTTCCCAGGTAGAAGCCACATCGACTCCCAGCGGCGTGAGCATTCCCAACCCTGTAATAACGACTCGACGTGACGTCACCCGATTACCTCCCAATCCATTATTTTGGCGCCATTTAACGGCCTTAATGCGACAAGATTACTACAAGCCAACCCACAACTGGTCGCCGTAATGTAAGAAAACGTCACTTGCCGCCGCAAATATTCTGGCCACAAAAAAGCCGCAAGCTCATCGAACCTGCGGCTTTTCTGTTATTCGAACGACCGAACTCAGCTGTGCGCTTTGATGTAATCCACAGCGGATTGGACGGTGCTGATTTTCTCAGCTTCCTCGTCCGGAATTTCGGTTTCAAATTCTTCTTCCAGGGCCATCACCAGCTCAACGGTGTCCAGGGAGTCTGCACCCAGATCTTCAACGAAGGACGCTTCTGATTTTACGTCTTCCGGTTTAACACCCAGTTGCTCAACGATGATTTTGTTTACGCGTTCTTCGATGCTGCTCATGATCGTATTACTCTCCTGATTAATGGTGTGCTAGCACCTGTCAGCGGCTATTCTAGGTGAACGCTGTTTGCGCTTGCAAGCCGACTGGACCGATGCCTTTCCTTGAAGTTTTTCCAAATATTTTCTTCTGCGAAAACAGTCAATTAGACAGCTTTCCCAGAAACGTTCGGATGCCCATTTTTTGAGCTACCCGGTAAACATACCCCCATTGACGTGCAAAGTGGTTCCGGTTACGTAACCACCGCCATCACTGGCCAGCCAGGCGACAGCACTGGCAATCTCCGCCGGCTGCCCCAGGCGCCCCAGGGGAATCCCCTGCAAAAGCGCCTCTTTCTGGGCTTCCGGCAAAGCCTCTGTCATGTCCGTCTGGATAAAGCCCGGCGCAACAGAATTCACCGTGATGTTACGTGAGCCAAGCTCGCGAGCCAACGCCCGGGAGAAACCTTCCACACCGCCTTTGGCTGCCGCATAGTTGGCTTGCCCGGCGTTACCCATGGTACCGACCACCGAACTGATATTAATGATCCGGCCCCAACGCGCCTTGGTCATGCCCTTCAAGCATGCCTTGCTAACGCGATAAAGGGAATTCAGGTTGGTATTGATGACATCTTCCCACTCATCTTCCTTCATCCGGAGCATGATGTTGTCGCGGGTAATGCCGGCGTTATTCACCAGCACCAGAGGAGCACCGAATTCATCGTTGATGCTCTTGATCGTCGCGTCCACCGATTCCTTGTCCGCGACATTGAGCACTTTGCCGGCACCGTTTTCGCCCAGTGCATCGCCAATGGCAGCGGCCCCTTTATCCGTGGTGGCCGTGCCGATAACGAAGAAGCCGTCGGCAATCAGCTGTTCGGCAATCGCCCGGCCAATCCCCCGGCTTGCGCCAGTGACCAGCGCCACTTTCTTTTCCGACATTCTTATTCTCCTTGCAGGGCCGCCGTGAAAGCCGCCTCTGTTTCCAGCGGACGAGCCGCCAAATCACGATCAATGCGTTTCACCAGCCCGCACAGCACCTTGCCTGGACCACACTCATAGAGATGCCCAGCACCCTGCTCTTTCAGTGCCTGGATGGTTTCCACCCAGC
>NZ_LWFX01000763.1:0-9123 GCF_001635175.1 Alcanivorax sp. HI0083
GTGGTTCCCTTTCCTAGAGGCAAGGCGCAGCAGATGTACGCTTCAGGCCGTGCCCTCCGGGTCTTCCAGGCTGGCCCGCACTCGTCGTTGCGTTTTTTCGATGGATGGACATATCTCGATCCCAGTTAGGGGACACCTTCAAAATCGCGCCTAGATTGCGAGCCAGCCTGAAAGACTGAGCATGCAAGGAGTTATTCAGAGGTTCCTTAAACCTTGTCGATCAAGGCCCGCATGCTGCGCACGGCTTCATCCAGCCCGGTAATCGCCGCCCGGGCGATAATGCTGTGGCCAATATTCAGCTCGTTGATACCCGGGATTTCCGCAATCGGCAAGGTGTTGTGATAGTGCAGGCCATGGCCAGCATTGACCACCAACCCCTGCTCCAGCGCAAACGCCACTCCGGAACGGATGCGCGCCAGCTCCTGCTGCTGTTCGTCCACCGTTTCTGCATCGGCGTATCCACCGGTATGAATTTCAATTGCCGGGGCGCCGCATTCCCGGGCCGCCACAATCTGTTCTTCATCCGCATCAATAAACAAGGACACTTCAATGCCTGCCTGCCCCAGTCGCTGGCAGCACTGGGCAATCCAGGCCTTGTTACCTGCCACATCCAATCCACCTTCGGTGGTCAGCTCTTCACGCTTTTCCGGTACCAGACAGCAATGCGGCGGTTTAATCCGGCAGGCAATGCCCACCATTTCTTCAGTGGCCGCCATTTCCAGATTCATACGGGTCTGTAGTGTTTGCGCCAGCAGCTCCACATCCCGGTCGTTGATATGCCGGCGGTCTTCACGCAGGTGCACAGTAATACCATCTGCCCCCGCCTGCTCCGCGACCAATGCAGCCTGCACCGGCTCGGGGTAACGGGTGCCGCGGGCCTGACGAAGAGTGGCGATATGATCGATGTTGACGCCGAGAAGTACTCTGGACATAAGACTCACCTTAAACGCATTTTACGGGCCAGCCGGAAGAGACGGGGCCCCTGAGCTTTTAGCTTTTAGCTTCTAGCTCGTAGCTCGTAGCTCGTAGCTGATACTTTGATTCTAGCTTTCATTTCTCCCGAAACAGCTCCCGGCTTTTCAATGGCCGGTTGCCCAGATGCGGAGCCAGCAACTGTCGACACAAACTTAATGCTGCCTTGCGCGCGGCAGGATGCCAATCCCCCTGAGCAATGGCCAGCAAGTCCACGCCAGCATAACCTGCCCCGGTGTCTGTCTTCGCCAAACCCTGCTCAGGATTTAACTGGTATAACGCCTCGGGATCCAGCCCGTGCCCGTGAACATCCTGATCCAGGGCAATGCCGTAACCAATTTGCTCCAGCACCGCCAACTCGAATTGCCGCAGGGTAATATCGAAGGGCGTCTGCGTCAGCAAATCGGACAAGGCCTGCTCGTATAACGGCCAAACCGATGGATTGGGGTCGTCCCGATGCAATAATCGCGTCAATAGCTCGTTCAGGTAAAACCCGCAGTACAAAGCCTTGCCGGTGAGCATAAGTCGATTCCCCCGTGGCTCGCACGCCCGCAGGGAATACATCTCACCGGAGGGCTTCAGGGCTACCCACAAGGGAGTAAACGGTGCCAGTAACGGATCTTTGCGGCCGCCACGCACCACCGCACCAACTCGGCCAAGTGCAGGAAGAAACAGGTCTACCGTCAGGCTGGTATTACGAAAAGGCCGCCGGTGAATTAGCCAGGCGGCTTGCAGTGACGTCTCAGCGAGGCTCATCGTAGCCGAGGGAGCGCAAAGCGCGGGCATCATCGGACCAGCCCGCCTTGATCTTCACCCACAGGTTGAGCATTACTTTGCGCTCGATCAAACGCTCGATATCTTCACGGGCCTGGATGCCGATCTGCTTGATACGCTCACCCTTGTCGCCAATAAGAATTTTTTTCTGGCCACGACGTTCCACCAGAATAGCAGCAGAAATTTCGGTGACGCGGGGGCCGTCTTCCCACATCTCCACTTCCACACTCACCTGATGGGGGACTTCCTGCCCGAGCTGGCGTACCACTTTTTCACGAATAATTTCCGCCACCATAAACCGCAGGCTGCGATCGGTAAGCTGGTCCTCCTCGTACCAGAACTCCCCTTCCGGCAAGCGCTGAACCAGTGCCTTTTCCAGCTCTACCAGGTTTTGTTCACGCAAAGCAGAAACCGGGATCACCGCGTCGAAGGGGTAGCGTTCACTCAAGGCCTGGATGTGCGGCAACAAGGCAGCCTTGTCATCCACGTTATCGACCTTGTTGATGATCAACAGCACCGGCACCTGATCCTTTTCCGGCAACAAGGACAACACATGCTCGTCCGCCGGCGTCCACTTCATGGCATCCACCATCATGCAGATTACATCTACACCGAACAGGGTGGATACCGCAGCTTCATTCATGGCGCGGTTCAGGGCTTTTTCCTGACCGGTGTGAATACCCGGGGTATCGGCAAACACAATCTGATAGTTATCACGGCTGAGGATACCGTGAATCCGGTGGCGGGTGGTCTGCGGCTTGCGTGAAGTAATACTGACTTTCTGGCCAATCAGGTGGTTCATCAACGTGGATTTACCCACATTGGGGCGCCCGACGATGGACACCATGCCACAACGAGTGGCCTGGGAATCGTCAGTCTGGGAAGACGGGGTATCAGTCATACTGCTGCTCCAGCCATTCAAGCGCCAGGCTTGCGGCCTCTTGCTCGGCCTTACGGCGGCTCGCGCCCTGGGCAATAAATATTTGCTGCACCTGATCCAGTGAGCACTGCACATCGAAAGTCTGTTTCGGCGCCAGGCCTTCCACCTGGGTCACTTCATAGGTAGGTAATTCAAATTTGCGTGCCTGCAGCCATTCCTGCAAACGGGTCTTGGCATCCTTCTGGGCACTTTGCGGTGAAACCGCTGCAAGGCGGGGCGCAAACCAGGACAACACCACATCCCGGCAACGGGGCTCACCACCATCCAGCAGCATGGCGCCAATTATCGACTCCAGCGCATCCGCAAGAATGGAATCGCGACGAAAACCACCGCTTTTCAGCTCGCCACCACCCAGTACCAGGTATTCCCCCAGGCCCAACTCCCGTGCGACCAGCGCCAACGTCTGACCACGCACCAGAGACGCCCTCATACGAGTCAGCTGGCCTTCGGCCGCTTCAGGAAACTGTTCAAACAGGGCAACGGAAATAATCTGCCCGAGCTGGGCATCACCGAGGAACTCCAGCCGCTCATAGTTACGGTAGCGGCTGACACTGCGATGGGTCAGTGCCAACTCAAGCAGGGATATATCCTGAAACTGATAGCCCAGGCGGGCCATCAGTCGGTTAAGGTCTCCATTCACTGGCGAACGTCTTTCTTGAACTCGTCTTTGAAGGTCATCACGATGCTCACGTTGTAAAACATCGGTTCGCGCACTTCATAGTCCGCGGAAACGGTCAGTACCCCGCCTTCCTTGACAATCGCCAGGTCATCCACGCGAATCACATTGACCTGGTTGATGGTAAACCGCTTGCCGATGCCTTCGCGAATTTCCCGCGGGGACATCAGTGCCGTTTTGCCATCTTGCAACTGTGATCGGATGGTTGTCGCAATCGTGTTGTGTTCCATATAGGCCGGAACCATGCGAAATGCAGCCGTCCCCAGGATAGCCACCACAATCAGCACAACCGCCCAGCTGATCAGTGACATCCCACGTTGCCGTGAGGGCGTTGTTGTCATCATTTTAGTTTGCCTCCACCTTATCAATAGCGCCATTACGAGAAAAACTGGGCAGAGAGAAAACCGGTTTCCAGTGCATCCAGATCAGGAACGCTTCCCCCACGACCAGCCCCTCAGGGACTATACCCCAGAATCGGCTGTCGTTACTGTTATCACGGTTGTCGCCCATCACAAAGTAGGCGTCTTCCGGCACGGTCCACTCTCCCTGAGTGCGAGCCTGGGGCAGCTGGCGCCCGGTATAGGGGTTGGTTTTGCCTTCCTGCCAGATCAGGTGAGTAGCGTTACCCAGCTGTTCAACGTATTGCTTGCGCCATACCCCCGGGCCAACCCATTCATTGACCAGATCCCGATCAATGATCTCCCCGTTCACCGTCAACACATTGTCCTTCACCTGCACAGTGTCACCGGGCAACCCCACCACACGCTTGATGAAGTTCTGCTGCCGGTTTTCCGGAAACTTGAACACCATGACATCGCCACGCTCGGGCTCGCTGGTTTCAATAATTTTGGTGTTGGTCACGGGCAAACGCAGGCCATAAGCAAACTTGTTGACCAGAATGAAGTCATTTATCTGCAGCGTCGGCAACATGGAGCCGGAGGGAATAGTGAACGGCTCGACAATAAACGAGCGGATCACCAGCACCACGAAGAATACCGAAATCAGCGAGTTGGACGTTTCCACCACACTGCCCACCGGGCCGCCTTTACTCTTCAGTTTCAGCACCTTGTCGATCAACCAGACAACGACAGTAATAGCCAGCGCCAGGGTCAACCAAAAACCGATATCAATATCCAACAGAAATCTCCTAAATAACGCTGGACGCCTGGCGCCTGACGCCGGATGACTGGAGGTTTTGCGTCCGGCCTTTGGCGTCTTGCATCCGGCGAGTATTCATTAATCATCCACCTTGAGCACGGCGAGGAAGGCCTCCTGGGGGATTTCTACATTCCCCACCTGTTTCATGCGCTTCTTGCCTTCTTTCTGCTTCTGCAGCAGCTTCTTTTTACGAGACACATCACCGCCATAACATTTCGCGGTCACGTTCTTGCGCAGGGCTTTCACGGTCTGGCGGGCAATGATCTTGCTGCCAATGGCCGCCTGAATGGCCACATCAAACATTTGTCGTGGCACCAGCTCTTTCATTTTTTCACACAGGGCACGGCCTCGGTAGGCTGATTGGTCCAGGTGGCAGATCATCGCTAGCGCATCCACTTTATCACCGTTGATCAGCACATCGACCCGCACCAGCTTGGTGGCTTCGAATCGCTCGAAGGCATAATCCATGGAGGCAAAGCCCCGGCTCACGGACTTGATGCGATCAAAGAAATCCAGCACCACTTCCGCCATGGGAATGTCGTAGGTCAGGGCAACCTGCTTGCCCAGGTACTGCATGTTGATCTGTGAGCCACGACGTTCCACGCAAAGGGTGATCACATTACCCACAAATTCCTGTGGCACCAGGATATTGACCCGCGCAATAGGCTCACGGAACTCCTCGATCTTGCCGCCTTCAGGCAACTTGGACGGATTATCCACGTGCAGGATGTCGCCAGAAACCAGCGCCAGCTCGTAGACCACGGTGGGGGCCGTGGTAATCAAATCCAGGTCGTATTCACGTTCCAGTCGCTCCTGGATGATTTCCATGTGCAGCATGCCCAGGAAGCCCACCCGGAAACCAAAGCCCAGTGCGTCGGACGTCTCCGGTTCATAGAACAGGGAGGCATCATTCAGGGTCAGCTTGGCCAGCGCATCGCGGAAATCTTCATAGTCATCCGCACTTACCGGGAACATGCCCGCGTAGACCTGCGGCTTGACGTTCTTGAAGCCCGGCAAGGCCGGCACATTGGGGGTTTTCGCCAGGGTCAGGGTGTCCCCCACCGGAGCCCCGTGAATATCCTTGATGCTGCCGCTCACCCAGCCCACTTCGCCGGCTTCCAGCAATTTAGTCTCGGTGCGTTTGGGAGTGAAGATCCCCAGGCTGTCGACCACATGGGTCTGGCCGGTGGATTTCACCAGAATCTTGTCACCTTTTTTCAGGCAGCCTTCTTTGACCCGCACCAGCGAGATCACGCCCATGTAATTATCGAACCAGGAGTCGATAATCAGGGCCTGCAGGTCCGAGTCGCGCTCGCCTTCCGGGGGAGGAATGCGCTCAACCAATTGCTCCAGCAGATCATCCACGCCGACGCCAGTCTTGGCAGACACCCGGCAGGCATCATGGGCATCCAGGCCGATGATTTCCTCGATCTCGTTGATCACCATTTCCGGCTCTGCCTGGGGCAGGTCGATCTTGTTCAGAACCGGCAGCACTTCCAGATCCTGCTCAATGGCGGTGTAACAGTTGGCCACGGACTGGGCTTCCACGCCCTGGGCAGCGTCCACCACCAGCAGCGCCCCCTCACAGGCCGACAGGGAACGGGACACCTCGTAGGAAAAATCCACGTGACCCGGCGTATCAATAAAATTCAACTGGTAGGTTTCGCCATCACGGGCCGTGTAGTACAAGGTCACGCTCTGGGCCTTGATGGTAATGCCCCTTTCCCGCTCCAGCTCCATGGAATCCAGCACCTGAGACTTCAGCTCACGATCACTAAGGCCGCCGCAAACCTGGATAAAGCGGTCTGCCAACGTGGATTTGCCATGGTCAATATGGGCGATGATGGAAAAGTTGCGAATATTCTTGATGTCAGTCATAAGGCCTGTTGAACAAAAGGTCGTTGCCGCACCAGCCTTCCCCGCCCCGCATTCTCAAACCCGGGGGACAGAAAGGGCCGTCCTGCTGCCCGACCCTGCGCCGGACAACACACCGTGATACTCAAAACGACAAACAATGGGCCGCGATTCTAGCGGATATCGGGGGGGAGTTGCACGGCGCACCGTCCGGTGCGCCGAAAAACCACGCCGGGCACCCCAAAAAAGGGGCTATGGCAGCTTCAGCGCCAGAAAACGGGGGGTGCCATCACGGTTGACCAGTGCCGCCACGGTGCCTTCTTCCGGCAGATCCGCCGCCACATCGGCCAGATCCGCAGCGCTATTGATCGGTGAGCTGTGCAGAGTCACCAGAATATCGCCGACCTGGATCCCCGCCTGGCGGGCCGGACCATCCGTAACCTGAGTAACCACAACCCCCGCTTTCAGGTCCAGGCGGCTCAATTCTGATGCAGACGCCTCACGCACGGTCAGACCGAGCTTCACACCGGGGTCGGTCTCGTTATCCTGGGCGCCACCGCTCAAGGCCATTTCCGGATTATCCGGCAGCAGCCCGATGGTTACCGACAAGGTCTTTTCCTCACCATCACGGACTACCACCATGTCCACATCCGATCCCGGCTTCACCAGGCCAACCCAGCGTGGCAGCTCCGACGAGCGATAGATGGTTTCATCGTTGAAACGGGTAATCACATCACCCGGCTCCACCCCGGCCGCCTCGGCCGGAGAGCCCGCCAGCACCTGGGAAACCAGGGCACCACGGGGCGAATCCAGCCCAAAGGATTCGGCCAGATCCCGGTCCACTTCCTGAATCAGCACACCCAGCCAGCCCCGGCTGACCTTGCCGCCATCCTTGAGCTGGCTGACCACATCCATGGCCATATCCACAGGAATGGCAAAGCTCACGCCCATATAACCGCCGGAACGGCTGAAAATCTGTGAGTTAATCCCGACCACTTCACCGCTAAGGTTGAACAGCGGCCCACCGCTGTTACCCGGATTGATCGCCANATCGGTCTGGATGAAAGGCACATAGCTGTCGCTGGGCAGACTGCGCCCTTTGGCGCTGACAATCCCGGCCGTCACACTGCTGTCAAACCCGAATGGCGCACCGATGGCCAGCACCCATTCACCCACTTTCAGGTCGGCAGAGGAGCCGATATCCACCACGGGCAGATCACCGGCATCCACTTTCAGCAACGCCAGATCACTCTGTTCATCAGCCCCCACCAACTCGGCGGGCAGCTCACGGCGATCCTGCAGGCGCACCATGATCTCATCGGCTTCCGCCACCACATGGTTATTGGTCAGCACGTAACCATCTGCGGAAATGATAAAACCCGAGCCCAATGAGCGGGTATCTTCCTGCTCCGGCAACGACGGTATTTCACCTTCACCACCGAACTGTTCGAAAAAATGCTGGAAAAATTCAGGCAGCTGCTTGAGCTGATCTGCGGCAGAGGACTCATCCCGGTGCGTCACGGTGCTGATATTCACCACCGCCGGACCTTCCTTTTCGACCAGGCGAGTGAAATCAGGCAGACCGGTCACCAAAGGCTCACCGCGCTGGGCTGAAGGTTCAGAAGAAGGGTCGGAGCATGCCGCCAGTACGGCACTCAGGATTACAAGCCACACTGCTGCGAAACGATATCCTCGTCGCATTGAAGTCTCCTTTTATCAGGCCTTTTCGCGGCCTTTTATTGCGATGCAGGCTTAATCACCACAGCCTGACAACTATCGTCCCCGGATGGCATCAGGCGTGGCTGATAAGCCAGAGTATGCCCCGCGCGGCGGCTCATGGCACGATTGACCGCAAAACCGAGAAACAACCCCGCCATACCCAGCAAGGCAGATGCATCAACGGTTTCGATGGGAAGAGCCAAGCCCAGCAAGGCACCAGTAAACAACAATACCAGCGGTAGCCCATATACCCACAGCGCACCACGCATTAGCGCGCCCTCGGGCAACGCCACATTGACGGTATCGCCAACCTGGTGAGAATCTTGAGAAGGAACCCGCAGACGGGCGCGCTGCCCGGACTGCTGTTCATTGATGAGGTGATGCCCGCAGCCAGCTTTCGCCTTGCAGGCACCACAGGTGGACGCACGCACGGTTTCTACCCAGATAGCCCCGGGCTCTACCGCCACGACGACTCCCTGCTCCTGTAACATCAGGGCTGGCTGTCTCGCACGCTGATGCCTTCAATCACACGCTCTGCGGTGTTTTGCGGCACCTCACCCACCAGCGTCACCAGGTAGGCACCGCTAGGGGCGGTGAGTCTGCGGCTAACCGCTACCGTGGGGCCAACGCGGCTTACACCCTCTTCCACGGTGCTGTCTCCCACCGCTTCCACAAACACGGTAAACGCCGCCAACCCATCACTGTAACCCTGTGCGGCCACGGGCTCGCGGTCGGAACCGCCCTGTCGCCAATCCTGATCCACAGAGGTAAAACCCGCTGGCATCCATTGCGCTTCCACCGACAACTGGTGAGACGGGTGAGAATCCGCCAGTTGCGTCAGATCGCTTTCTTTCACGGTTTCAGGGATGGAAAAATCCTGCTCGGTAAGCGGCGCGGCCAAGGTCAAGGTAACAAATTCCACCCGCTCCAGCGCCACACCACTGCCATCAACCACTTCCGATTTAAGCAGCAGATTACTCTCATTATCGAGCCACAGGCGGTAGCCGTAGCGATGGGTATCCAGCGGCGC
>NZ_LWFX01000764.1:0-359 GCF_001635175.1 Alcanivorax sp. HI0083
AGCACGCGCTTGTAACGCACGATGCGTAGCAACGCATCTTCCAGAGAGGCCGACGACATCATGGCGTAGCCCAGCGCGTGAAACATGCCGGGGTGAAAATGCTTACCCACCTGAACACTGAAATCTTTCCCCGGCAAGCGGGCATTGCAGTAGGCCACCAGGGAGGAAAGCTTGGCCACGGCCATTCTGGATTCCAGGTTCTCCAGATCTGCTGCAGCGATGCCACAGGCATCGAACGCCGCCTGCACGTCGATACCATGAGCCTGCATGGTCTTGGATATGGGGATCACCCAGCCGCTCAGGGCTATATATTCGCTTTGCACGTTTTCAGCCTTTATTGCCCCGACGGCCCCTACTGG
>NZ_LWFX01000765.1:0-448 GCF_001635175.1 Alcanivorax sp. HI0083
GATGTTGCAGAAAGGCTTCGGCTCCCGGCCGCACGGAGATGCGGTCGCCGGCGGCTCTTTTCAAGCCGGCAATTTCCAGACCCAGCTCGGCGGTCCAGAAATCCAGGCAGTACCAGTTCAGGGTGCCTTGGTGGCTGGTGATCCAGTCGTGGATGATGCGGTTGGCCTCGGCCTGCTCCAGACCCAGTTGCCGGGCGTAGCAGTCGGGCACGTGTTGTTGCCAGAACCAGTTGTCAAAGTGCAGGTCCAGCAGGGTGCCGTCCATATCCAGCAGCACAGTGTCGACGGATTGCCAGTCAATCATGAATTTCCTGCGTGTTCGGGTTAGTCTTGCCTGCAATAGCGGGCTCAGAGGTAATTATGGATGAGAAACCGGAGATTCTCGACACCCGGCTGATAGCAAAGAGCCGCCTGTTCGGGATCGAAGAACTTCACCTGCGCTTTTCCA
>NZ_LWFX01000766.1:0-606 GCF_001635175.1 Alcanivorax sp. HI0083
ATCTTCGAGCATCTTGATTACCGAGGCGTTCATCATCGGCGGACCACACATGTAGTACTCGCAGTCTTCAGGAGCCGGATGGTCCTTGAGATACTGTTCGAACAGCACGTTATGGATAAAACCGGTGAGACCATCCCAGTTGTCTTCGGGCTGCGGGTCTGACAGGGCCAGATGCCACTCAAAGTTATCGTTCTCGTCCGCAAGCAAGTCGTACTCTTCGTTATAGAAGCACTCACGAACACTCCGCGCACCGTACCAGAAGCTGATCTTGCGCTTGGAGTTCAACCGCTTGAGCTGGTCGAAAATATGGCTACGCATGGGTGCCATACCCGCACCACCACCGATGAAGACCATTTCCGCATCGGTTTTCTTGGCGAAGAACTCACCGAAGGGTCCGAATACGGTGATCTTGTCACCCGGCTTCAGGTTGAAGACGTAGGAACTCATGATCCCGGGCTGAATATCCTTGGACCCCGGAGGCGGCGTCGCGATACGGATATTGAACTTCAGGATGCCCTTCTCTTCCGGGTAGTTGGCCATGGAATAGGCGCGAATCACTTCTTCGTTGTTCTTGGTGTTCAAATCGAAGAAGTTGAAACGCTCCCA
>NZ_LWFX01000767.1:0-515 GCF_001635175.1 Alcanivorax sp. HI0083
TCTTTATAGGTTGCCATCATCGCTTGAGCCGCGTCTTCAATTACCCACAGACCATAGCGCTCAGCAATAGCCATGATTGCATCCATCTCACAGCTCACGCCCGCATAGTGAACAGGCACAATCCCCTTGGTTTTTGGGGTTATTGCCTGCTCTATGAGGCGCTCATCAAGGTTACAGGTGTCCAGGCGAACATCGACAAAAACGGGGGTAGCTCCCCGTAACACGAAGGCATTAGCAGTGCTGACAAAAGTCCAGGACGGCATGATAACCTCATCCCCTGGCTGGATATCAACAAGTAGAGCAGCCATCTCCAGCGCATGGGTGCACGATGGGGTGAGTAGGCTTGAACTGGTATTGGCATGGCGGGACAACCAAGCCTCACAGCGTTTGGTATACCTACCGCCTCCTGCAAGCTCCCCGTAAGCTAGCGCCTGAGCAATAGCATCGCTTTCACAGCCAAGCACTAAAGGGCGATTAAAAGGAACATACATAACGATATTCGTCACTTTGTCTGC
>NZ_LWFX01000768.1:0-353 GCF_001635175.1 Alcanivorax sp. HI0083
AGCTCATCCTGAATGGTGATGAAGATCAGCCCCATGTGACGAATCTGCCCTGTGACGGTATTGTCGCCGTCCAGCAGGCGAATGCGGTCGCCCACTCTGTAGGGTGCGCTGAAGAACAGGATGATGGCTGCGGTGGCGTTGCTGAGCATGGACCAGCTGGCAAACAGGGCCACGCCGAGCAGTGCCATCAGCGAGGTGGCAAACACCATCAGGCCGTCGCCTTTCAATCCCCACAACACGCCAATGGCGATCAGGCCGATAATCAGGCAGGCGCTGTTGATGACCACCGCTGTCTGGAAGATACGGGCGCGGGAGTAATTGCGGCGGCGACCCAGCCGCTTGGTGATGCCGCG
>NZ_LWFX01000769.1:0-647 GCF_001635175.1 Alcanivorax sp. HI0083
GCTGCGCCAGGGCAGAGCGAATCAGCACGTCGAACACCCGGTCCAGCCGCTGGCGCAGTTCCCCGGTCACCACCTTTTCGCGGTGGCGGAACAGGTACCACTGCGGAAACAGTTCCAGCTCCCGCTGCAACAACGCTTCGTCGTACTGCGGCAAGCCGGTGGTATCGGTATGCAATTGCTGGGTAATCAGGGCATCGATGGCAGCGCTGTACCAGTCGTTGGCATTGGCTTCGGTCAGGGCGTTCAGCCAGGTCTGCGTGCCCATATCACTGAGCAGCAAAAAGCCCTGCTGCAAATCCTGATGAACAATGGCCGGCACGTGCAGGCCGGCCTGTTTCAGGCGCTCGGCAATATCCACGAAGGGGCGACAATCTTCCTGTTCCGGCGGGGCATCCATGGCTACCAGGCTAGTATCGCCGTGAAAATAACGGAAATAGCGGCGGAAGCTGGCGTCCGCTGACGCAGGTTCACCGGCCACAGGCTCACCAAGGTAAGCGCTTACCCACTGGTCAAGAGCGTGCTTTCTCGGGTCCGGGCTTGCTTCAGATTTACTTTTATCAGGCTGCATTGCCTTCCTTGTTCGATTACACTGCCGCTTTTGGTGGACGGAAAGCCCGCCCGCCATAAAGCGGCCTTTTTACCTGTTC
>NZ_LWFX01000770.1:0-417 GCF_001635175.1 Alcanivorax sp. HI0083
ACGATGGCCGCTTGCTGGTGCATTGCTTCGCCGGTTGTCCAACTAGTGACGTGCTAATGGCTGTTGGCCTGAGCCTTGGTGACTTGTTCCCCGAAGGAATGCGTAGCCATAACAAGCCGGGCTTGCCTCACTGGAAGATGGAGCGCCTTCGGGCACATGCAGACCACGAACGTGCTGTGCTGGCTTGCATGCGGTTTGATGCTGCGCGTGGTGAGCTTGTCGACCCTGAGCGAGCGACTAAGGCCAAGGAAAGGTTGCGAAAGATTGGAGGGCTTCTCAATGATTGATGACGTAGATGCTCTGATTAAAGAGGCTCAAGCCCTTAAGGGGCGGGGCCATGTAGAGTTGATGGCCGCAGCCCGCGCCCTAGATGGCGACTCTGCCCCAGATGAGGTGGATGCTATCGTGCTGGAGGCT
>NZ_LWFX01000771.1:0-375 GCF_001635175.1 Alcanivorax sp. HI0083
TTTACCGTATCGCGGTCAATACCGCCAAGAACCACCTGGTGTCGGCCGGCCGCCGGCCGCCGGGCTCTGACCTGGACGCTGCAGAAGCCGAACAGTACGCCGGTGCAGAAATGCTGCACGAGATTGGAACCCCGGAGTCCCTCGTGTTGTCAGAGGAACTGGAGGCGGTCATTCATGCAGCGATTAATGAGCTGCCTCAGGAGTTGAAGACGGCCGTGACCCTGCGTGAATTCGAGGGCCTCAGCTACGAGGACATTGCGGTCGTCATGGAATGCCCGGTGGGCACAGTTCGGTCCCGGATTTTCCGGGCCAGGGAAGCAATTGACACAGCTGTTCGCCCGCTATTGGGCTCACAGCGCGGCGATAAAGGGTGAG
>NZ_LWFX01000772.1:0-886 GCF_001635175.1 Alcanivorax sp. HI0083
CGCTGGTAGTGCTCGGTGGGATCTTCTCCGGTTTCCTGGTGATCAGTGAAGCGGCGGCGGTGACGGCGCTGTATGTGTTGGTGGCCGAGGTGTTTCTGTATCGGGAAATCTCGCTGCGCAAGCTACCGACCATCATGCGCGATTCCATGATCATGGTGGGCGGTATTTTGCTGATTCTGGCGGTGGCGCAGGCCTTCTCGGATTACCTGGTGTATGCCGGTGTGCCGGAGAAATTGTTTGCCCTGATCCAGACACATGTTGAGAGCAAGATTACCTTCCTTATCCTGCTCAATATCCTGCTGCTGTTGCTGGGCGCGTTGCTGGATATCTTTGCCGCGCTGGTGATTATGGTGCCGCTGATCCTGCCGGTGGCGTTGCGTTACGGCATTGATCCGGTGCACCTGGGTATCATCTTCGTGGCGAACATGCAGATCGGCTATATCACTCCGCCGGTGGGCATGAACCTGTTTATCGCCAGTTACCGCTTCAAGAAGAAAGTCACCGAGCTGTTCGCAGCAACGATTCCCTTCATGCTGATATTGATCATCGCCTTGTTGATGATTACCTATATCCCGCAGCTCAGTCTCTGGTTGGTGCGGTAAAAGGCAGTTAATAGTTAACAGTGAATAGTTGCGCGGTCAGCGGTTGTTGATTGCTGGAAACGAGGAGGCCGCGTCCATTATCTGGACGCGGCCTCTTGCGTTTCAGTTGGTTGGTGAAGGAAAAACGTTATTTTCGTAGGATTTTTACTTGGATGCTTTTGCCTTGCCCTTTCTGGATCTGGAACCACTTGGGGTAGGCGCGGATCATGTCGCTGAGTTTCTTGTGGCCGAACAGGCGAGTGTCGAAGTCGGGTTTGCGCTTGCTCAGGTGCTGGCCCACCGTA
>NZ_LWFX01000773.1:0-413 GCF_001635175.1 Alcanivorax sp. HI0083
CAGCACCGGCACATCGCCTTTGTCGGCCTCGTCCAGCAGGGATTCGAATTCGGGCACCGACAGGCTGCGCAGATCGCAGTAATCCTTGTGGTGGGCACAGGCGGCACGGAAACCGTAACCCAGCGCCTTGTCGCTAAGTTTGCGGGCCCGCTCAGGGTCTTCCACAAACAAGCCGGCGTAGGCGCCATAAAGGTCCGCGCCACTGCTGAGCAGGGATTCGCTTTCCGGCCAGTTCTCAATCAGGCCATCGACCATCAGCAAATAGGTGGGCAGGCCGTCTTCGACCAGCTGCAGGTCATTGTTGTTGAGGACACCATAGGGCAGGTTGTCGTCAACATGGGCCAGGGAACAGCCTTGCAGGGTAACTACCGCTGCGAAGAAGAGAGAAGGTACCCAGTAAGGTACAGAGCGCC
>NZ_LWFX01000774.1:0-7851 GCF_001635175.1 Alcanivorax sp. HI0083
TTGAGAAGTTTACCGTTAGCACGGTCGGTCACATAGAAGAAACCATTGCGGTCAGCGTGAGCGCCGGCTTTATGTTTCTTGCCTTTCTTGTCCTTGTAGTCAAAGAGAACGATTTCGTTATTACCCGAGAAATCCCAGGCATCGTTAGGTGTATGTTGATAGAACCACTTGATTTCACCGGTAGTTGGATCAACACCGACTTGGCCTGATGTGTATAGGCTATCGTAGTCGGCAGGGTCACCGTCTGGTGCAGTACGCGCCCAGCCGTTCCAGGGAGCCGGGTTGCCAGCGCCGATGATGATGGTATTGGTTGATGCATCAAAGGTAGCGCTTTGCCATGGTGCACCACCACCTTGGCTCCAGGCTTTCACTTTACCTGTTTCTGTATTGGGGTCATCAGGCCAGCTAGGCGCCCTTGGGTCGCCACTTGGGGTGCTGTCTTCACCGTTAAGACGACCAATGTGCCCTTCCACGAAAGGACGCATCCAGACTTCCTCACCCGTTGCAGGGTCGCGCGCAAACAGTTTCCCGACAACACCAAATTCGTCACCGGAAGAGCCATGAATCAACAGAACTTTGCCGGTTTTTTGATCTTTAACAATGGTTGGCGCGCCAGTCATTGTATAACCGACTTTATGATCGGCGAACTTTTTACGCCAAACGACCTTACCCGTGTCTTTGTTCAGAGCCACTACGCTGGCATCAAGGGTGCCAAAGAAAATGTTGTCGCCATAAATGGCGGCACCGCGGTTTACAACATCACAGCAAGGACGAATGTCGTCAGGTAGACGATGTGAATAAGTCCAGATGCGTTTTCCAGTTTTAGCATCAACAGCGAAAACACGGGAGTAGGAACCCGTTACGTAGATCACGCCTTCATGCACAAGGGCTTGAGATTCCTGGCCTCGCTGCTTTTCATCACCGAATGAGTAAGACCACGCAGGGGTAAGCATCGAGACATTTTCGCTATTAATGTCGTCTAGCGTGCTGTATCGCTGGGCGCTGGTGCCCATGCCATACATAAGCACATCTTCAGTGGTTTTATGGTCATTGGCGATATCTTTCCAGGTGACACCTTCTTCAGCAATAACTGTCCCGCTACTGCATGCAGTCAGCATGGTGGACATCGATATGACACCGATCATGCGGGACAGTCTCCCTCGGTGCGGTGGGTTGTAGTTTGTTTTCCTCATAACGCAAGCCTCTGCTCTGGTTTTAATATCTGATCGCACTGGCGGTAATGGGATCAGTGCATGGGAAATTACGGCGTGCCAGTTTGAGAATCCCCAGCAACGCGGTGTATCC
Source organism: Alcanivorax sp. HI0083 (assembly GCF_001635175.1). Classification (NCBI taxonomy): domain Bacteria; kingdom Pseudomonadati; phylum Pseudomonadota; class Gammaproteobacteria; order Oceanospirillales; family Alcanivoracaceae; genus Alcanivorax; species Alcanivorax sp. HI0083. The sequence goes on from NZ_LWFX01000774.1 coordinate 1,306, forward strand.
ATTCAGGCAGAGATCAGGGGCTGCAAGATACCGTCAGTGGAAGTAAATGATCTAACCATTTGGGGCTACGACTAAGGGAGTACGCATGATGGCCCGAAGGGCTAGTGCTGAATCTGTCAGGTGGCTGTTAGATTGATTTCCATAATGCAATCCATTGGTTGGAGTGAAGTATGAATGTAATGATGCGCATAGTGGGAAGTGTGGCTTTATTAGGTTGCTCTGTGGTGGTCCATGGCCACGGTAATGTGACTCCACAAGGCGTAGATCTTCGCGGGTTGGAGACTCTTGGTGAGGAGTGGCGCGATACCAACCCTTACCGTGAAGATCATCCGCAGCATGAATTGGCTGTGGATATTGGCAGCTCTGCGTATAACCAGAACTGTGCAGCTTGTCATGGCCTGGAAGCCAAGTCGGGAGGTATAGCGCCTGATCTGCGAGAGCTGGAAAACGGTGATTACGGTGACGAATGGTACAAAGAACGGGTTGTAAATGGAGCTGTGCGCAATGGTCGCGTTCTGATGCCGAAAATGGCCGATTATCTCAGTCAGGAAGCTTTGTGGGCTATCCGAACCTGGCTTGAGACGGTCAGCATGGAAACAATGGGACAGTAAAATGCGATCTGTAATGGTGTTTCCCGGGCTATTGTTCCTTCTACTTATCAGTATAAGTTCAGCGCAAGAGAACAATACTCGTCAAGATAAGGATCCTCTTGATTCATTCATGTGGGAGCTATATCAGGATCGTTATCTGTCCAACGCACCAGTACATTTTGACTCGAGAGTGAAAATAACCGCCCCTGATTTTGCCGAAGACTCAGGGCAGGTTCCGGTAGAAATAGATGCCAGTCATCTTAATGGCAAGTTTGATAAAATGCTGCTTTGGGTTGAGCTCAATCCTATACCTATGGTTTTTGAATACAACCCCGGTACACAAGGGCTGGCAAAAGTAGGGTTGAATATCCGCCTGGAGCAAGGCTCTCCTGTCAGGGTGGCCTTGTTAAGCCAGGGTGTATGGCATGTTGGAAGCACTTTTATTGACGGCGCAGGGGGAGGTTGTTCAACACCAGGTATCGCTAATTCCGGCAAGAATTGGTCCAAAGATTTTGGTCAGGTTAGAGGGCGCAGGTTTCCTGCCAAGCAGGGTAGTCGGCTTCGTTTTTTGATTATTCATCCGATGGAAAGCGGTCTCCTTCCCAGTGAGATCCCTTTCTATATCGAAGAGCTGAAAATCAGCAGTAAAGGGGAAACGGTTGCGGATATGAAATGGCATGCCTCCATTAGTGAAAATCCAGTTTTAACGATTGAAATGAAAGGCGATGAAAGAACCCCATACAAGATGAAGGCTAGAGATAACAATGCTAATGTACTGGAATCACAAATTTGATTATCGAGTCTTGTTATCGTTAGCTACTTTGTTTCTTGCGGCAATTTCGGCCCCAGTGCATGGAGAAGATCTTAATATTCATCAAGTTGTAGAAAATGTATGGATGGTCCAGGGGGTGCCAGAGGAGCTTAGTGAAGAAAATAGGGGTGACATAAGTAACAGCTCATTCATTGCCACGGGGAATGGGGTAGTGGTAATCGATACGGGGGCAACAGCTGCTTACGGTCGGAGGTTCAGAGAGGCTATTTCAGAATATACCGATGAGCCCATTCGCTGGGTGATCAATACCCACCATCACCCGGATCATATCTTTGGTAATAGTGCATTTTCAGATGTGCCGATAATGGCGCTTTCTGAGACACGAAATTTGTTAATGAAACATGGTGATTTTTATCTCAAAACAGTGCACGAACGTGTGGGAAGATATAGCGAAGACACGGTTGTTATTTTACCGAGTGTTACTGTTGAAGGTGGGGTGAAGAGTTTTTCTGGATACCCACTAAAATTAATCAGGTTTTCTGGTCATAGTGGCAATGATCTCGTTGTATATGACCCTCTGACAAAAATTCTGTTTGCCGGGGACATGCTGTTTTGGAACCGCGCACCAACCACTCCTCACTCTCCTGGAATTGATATCTGGCTGGAAGAAATAGACCGACTAGCAGAGCTAAACCCAGCAGTGATTATTCCCGGTCATGGCCCTCTCGCTCGTGATTCGGGTCCGATTGAGCAGACACGTGCATGGCTTTTATGGCTTGACTCGCTGATGAGAGGCGGAGTTGCTGCTGGACGTTCTGCTAATGAACTTATAGATAGTGATATTCCTGATCTGCTTTCTGATATTCCGATGGCAAAGTTTGAGCTAACCCGGAGTATTAGTCATTTCTATCGGAAATATGAAGATTCATGGTGGGAAAGCGTTAACCCTTAAGACCAAATGAGGAGAAGAATTACTCCCTTGGTAGCATGCGTCCCTGGCCCTCGTCATCCTATTCTGACTATGCAGGCGCTACTTATCAAAGCGCGGACGTCAAGCAATTAGAAGAGGAATCAGGCAATGATTTATGCAAATCCTGGTAGCGAAGGTTCAGTTGTCTCGTTTAAAGAGCGTTACGAAAACTATATTGGGGGTGAGTGGGTTGCACCGGTGAAAGGACAATATTTCGATAATGTTAGTCCGGTAAATGGTAACGTTTTCTGTGAGGTGGCCAGATCAAGTGCGGAAGACGTGGATTTGGCTTTGGATGCCGCTCACCGAGTTGCTGGGGAATGGGGAAAAACCTCAGCGACAGAACGTAGCAACATATTGTTGAAAATCGCGGATCGTCTTGAGCAAAATATTGAATCTCTTGCAGTCGCAGAAACATGGGACAATGGTAAGGCTGTACGTGAAACATTGAATGCAGATTTGCCCCTGGCCGTTGACCATTTTCGTTATTTCGCTGGCTGTATTCGTGCTCAAGAAGGCTCTGCTGCAGAGATCGATTCAAATACAGTGGCTTACCACTTTCATGAACCCCTTGGCGTTGTCGGGCAAATTATTCCATGGAACTTTCCAATCTTGATGGCAGCCTGGAAGTTGGCTCCAGCACTGGCAGCGGGTAACTGCATTGTATTGAAGCCTGCCGAACAAACCCCGGTTTCCATTCTCAAGGTGATGGAGTGTATTGGCGATTTGCTGCCTGCTGGTGTACTGAATGTGGTGAACGGATACGGTCAAGAGGCGGGTCAGGCTCTGGCATCCAGCAAGCGAATTGCAAAAATCGCCTTTACCGGTTCAACCCCTGTTGGGTCTCACATTCTAAAGTGTGCTGCTGAGAATATTATCCCCTCTACTGTAGAGTTGGGCGGTAAATCTCCAAATGTTTACTTCGCGGATATTATGAACGCCGAAGAGTCGTTTATTGATAAAGCTGTTGAGGGCTTGGTTTTAGCTTATTTTAACCAAGGCGAAGTTTGCACCTGTCCTTCTCGTGCCCTTGTTCAAGAGAGTATGTACGACGACTTCATTGAGCGCGTATTGAAACGAATCAAGACGATTAAACGTGGTAATCCACTTGATACTGAAACTCAAGTAGGCGCACAGGCTTCTCGAGAGCAGTATGACAAGATTATGTCATACATGAGTATTGCTAAAGAGGAAGGTGCAACGGTACTCGCAGGTGGTGGTAGTGAATATCTTGAAGGGGATTTTGGTAACGGTTTTTATATTCAGCCTACCCTTCTTAAAGGACACAATAAAATGCGCGTCTTCCAGGAAGAGATTTTTGGTCCAGTTGTTGGTGTGACTACCTTTAAGGATGAGGAAGAAGCTCTGCGAATTGCCAATGACACCGAATTCGGCCTTGGGGCTGGTGTATGGAGTCGGGATATGAATGTTGCCTTTAGAATGGGGCGGGGTATTCAGGCTGGGCGTGTTTGGACTAATTGCTACCATGCTTATCCTGCACATGCGGCCTTTGGCGGATATAAGAAATCAGGCATCGGTCGTGAGACTCACAAGATGATCCTTGACCATTATCAGCAAACAAAGAACTTGCTGGTCAGCTACGATACCAATCCGCTTGGTTTTTTCTGAATGATTTCTCCTGGTCGTCTGTCTTGACGTCTTATTGCCGCCCTCAGGGCGGCTTTTTTATTGTTGTGAGAAGGAAATATGCTTGAACTTCCTGATAAGCAAGATAACCCGTGGGCAGTTCTCTCGATAGCCAATGCCTGGAAGTCCCTTCCCCCCATGCTGTGGTCAGCCCAGGCGCCAGAATGGTCACCTGTGGAAGAGTTGATTGATATTTCTCCTATGGCCCTACGTTTATTGCAACTCGATGTTCAGCAGCTCCGGACCCATGTTGAAGGCGTTTCAACGTTGAAAAACCTGCATTCTGGAAGCATCCTCTTACCGGGTATGTCTCCGTTGGCACAAAAGTATGCAGGACATCGCCATGGGGTATTCAACGATCGTATTGGTGATGCAAGGTCTTTGCTCTTGGGGGAAGTGGCTACGCCGTTAGGTCGTATGGAAATGTACTTAAAGGGTGGGGGAAGAACCCCTTATGCTCTTAGGGGTGATGGCTATTTGGGGTTGCGTAGTGCGGTCAAGGAATATCTTGTCAGTCACGCTCTCTATGGTATCGGGATACCAACCAGTCTTCCGCTAAGCATTTGTAATCATAAAAGAAAAATTTTTCGTGATCAGTTGGAGAAGTCTGCAACCGTGATTCGCCTTTCTCCATCTCATGCTCGAGTTGGCCATTTCGAATGGCTGGCTACCAGGGGGAACGCTGCAGCCATGAAGGCTTTGATTGCTCACCTTGGTGGTTGTTATGGCGAAGGTGGTGAAATGAGCGTGGAGCAGTTTTTTAAACACTCTGTACAACGCGCCGCTCATCTTGCTGCAGCGTGGCAGGTCTGGGGGTTTGTCGCTGGCACACTGAATACAGATGATATTTCCGCTCTAGGTGTGACTCTTGATCCCGGCGCAGGAGCTTTTCTGGAATCTTGCCAGGCTTTACTGACAGAAGATTGCGATGCAGTTGACAGCGTATATGCATTTTCTTCCCAGTCTGAATCTATCAGGTTTGGACTTGAGGTGCTGGGCAGGGCATTACGATTGTTGCTGCACGAAGAAAAAATAAACGCCATATTGGAGAGTTTTTATGACCAGCGTAAAAAAGCGATGCTATGTGGAATGCGCTCTCGCTTGGGGTTGATGATGTCGAGAGAAGAAGATTCAGTATTGATTAACCAATGGCTGTCCATCCTGCATAGGAAGGGAGCAGATTACAATTCTTCATTCCGTTATTTAATGGAATGGAAAAATGATGAATCGAGTGACCACCATTTGGCTGATAAGCTAGGTCTTGAGCGTAACGATAGGGTTCTGGCTGAGTGGTTGAATGCGTATCGGAAGCGTCTTGAAAATGAGTGTTTTACCTACCATGAGCGCTACCGTTTCATGGCTGGGGTTAATCCGATAACAATACTTAGAGAGGCCGATATTTGTGACGTTAGTGCTGCCGTGGAAGCCGGCGATTTTATCCCTCTGGCTCGCTTGAGAAAGCGAATTACACAGCCTTACCATAATTTTATTCAGTAAAAAAGGGTGAGTGCCATGGCGCTCACCCTTTGATATTTGAGGTTATTAATTACCAGGCTACCGTGGCACCCAGTGCAAGTGTGTCAGTTGTCTCTATTTCGCCTACTGTTTCGTCATCCAGCTCAACACGACTGAAGTTGGTTACCAGGTTAAGATAATCATTGGCTGCGTAACTTATAATTACGCCTTTATTTTCGTAATCAATCGCTGTTCCACCAGTAACGCCATCATCTTCGGTTCGGCCATAGGTTCCCGCAACTCGCATTTTGCCGATTTGATAACCCGCTTGTATAAGGTAGCCATTGCTATCAACTTCCTGGAGTGGGAGTTGGCCAGCGTTATTAGTGAACAAGGGATGGATACCTGTAGCATCAAAACCGGAAGCGGTGAGGGTTAAGTCAGCGGCTTTGATTTGAGCGCCGTAACCTACGCCTTCTGATGTGATATCAGTAACGGTATTATCTGTATTTTCGGAGTTTTGATAAGCACCGTTAACCCATGTATAAATTTCCATTCCTCCAATGTCTGCCTGGTAGCTGATTTCACTTTCTACTCTTGGGGTGTCTTGATATGCCTTGCCTGGCGCACCCACTTCATTGGTGTCGTATGGGTCTAGAATCCCCACTGCAATGTTTAGACCGCCCATTTCAGGGCTCCGCCAGGTGATTTGCGAGCTTGGGAAGGCGTAGGGATAGCCGGTGCCGATATTCCCGAAAGATACGCCACCGCCATCAACGAGGCCCACGACATCGCTGGAATGGCCAAACCCAATGAGCAATTCGTCGCGGAGGATGTTGGAACGAGCAAAGAGCCCGAAATCTTTACCAATAAGCACCTCACCGAAGCTGCCACCAATAGTTCCATAAAACTGACGTACATCAATAGCCGTGCCGGTGGCGGCAGTTTCACTGTCATTAATGGTGACCCAGAAGGATGACCTTGCGCCCAGTGTAAGATCACCTATTTCTCGTTTCATATTGAAACCAATATAGTTTGGCAGGAAACCCATTTTAACTCTTGATTGTCTGCGGTCGAATTGATCGCCGGCACGGTCTACGTCGTTGTTTACA
>NZ_LWFX01000775.1:0-611 GCF_001635175.1 Alcanivorax sp. HI0083
TTTAGTCTAAGACAGTAGTTGTCTTATATTAGCTGCCTGCGCCACAACCAGTCGGCTGGTATTTTGCATCAGCAGTAGTAGCACAAGACCAAGCGCCAGCAGCAGTACGCGACCAAGTCAGTGAACTATCAGCCAAAGTAGTAGCTGCGCTGTCACCAAAACCAGCAGCAATAGAGGCCGTGCCATTAGCATCGATAGACACCGTCAGCTCACCTTCTGTATAGGAAGCACCGATCAGGTTGCTACCGGTCCAACCCAGATCACATTCACCAGGAGCAGGAGCACCACTATTCACAGGGGTGACTCGGCCCTCAAGGAGACACGTTTCAACCACAGTTTTCATCGCACCGGTTTCCTGCATTACGCGGGTAACCTGTGATTTAGCGACATAGTTCTGGTACTGCGGGATCGCTACAGCGGCCAGGATACCGATGATGGCAACCACGATCATCAGTTCGATAAGGGTGAAACCCTGTTGCATTTGCTTCTTCATGTTGTTTTCTCCAATCATTGGCAAATCTTGTTATGAGCCCACCCTTGGCGAGCATCTGCCAAGGGATAATGCACAGAGCGGGCCAACTTTTCTTCATGATGAAAAATCATTAGGAAAC
>NZ_LWFX01000776.1:0-328 GCF_001635175.1 Alcanivorax sp. HI0083
TGTCATGGGGCACGTCGTTCATTTCACCGTCGACGATGCGTATCTGCACCATGGCCACCGGGCGACCGGTGCGGGTGCGATAATCCGCCTGGGTTTCCAGGTCCGCGTTTTCCAGCTCCGGAGTCAGCTGAGCCAGGGTCAGCAGCGGGCAGGTTTCACTCATGCCGTAACCGGTATAGATATCGATGCCACGTTCCAGCGCCCCCATGGCCAGAGCCCTGGGCAGGGCCGAACCACCGATGATCACCTTCCAGCCGCTCAGGTCGATGCTCTTGGCCGCTTCCGCCTGCAACAACATTTGAATGATGGTGGGTACACAGTGGGAGAA
>NZ_LWFX01000777.1:0-325 GCF_001635175.1 Alcanivorax sp. HI0083
TCCTTCATTTCCGTGTACCGGGAAATTTTCGAGACCATCCTGTTCTATGAGGCCTTGTTGAGCCAGGTGACGGCGGCGACTCAGCCTTACCTGTTTTACGGTATGGGGGCGGCCATTCTGGCGCTGGCGGTGGTGTGTTTCCTGTTCTTCCGCATTGGCATGCGCTTGCCCCTGAGTCTGTTCTTCCGCGTGACCAGCATTGTGCTGCTGATCCTGTCGGTGATTCTGCTTGGCAACGGCATTGCCGCCCTGCAGGAAGCCGGGCTGATCAGTGCGTTCTACCTGGGCGTGCCCACCATCGAGTGGTTGGGTCTCTACCCGACCG
>NZ_LWFX01000778.1:0-365 GCF_001635175.1 Alcanivorax sp. HI0083
GCTCCAGCGCCAGGAAACCATAGAGGGTGGACCACAGGCCATAACCGTGAACCGGCAGGATGATACGGCTCAGTTCGCCATTATCACCACGGGCCAGGTATACCTCGGCCACGTCCGCCTGGTTCTTGATACCGGCAATGTCCACGTCGCCACTAAGGCGCTCGGACTGGGCCGGGTCCTTGGCGGCGGTACGCTGATCATAGCTTTCCGGCATCTCTACATAGTCACCGCTTTCGATGTCGACAAACTTGCGCTCGATGGACTTGAACTGCTCGTTCACGTCCTGGCTAGCGTCGTACATGCCGGCGGCCAGCAGGATGTTCATGCGCTTGTCGATCAGCTTGTTTTCGTTCTGTACCGGGCGC
>NZ_LWFX01000779.1:0-362 GCF_001635175.1 Alcanivorax sp. HI0083
CCTGTGGGCCATGGCAGGCCTCACCCTGGGTAAATCCCTGCTGTTGTTTGCCGGCATCTACGTGGTGGGGAGATGGATACTGCCACGGCTGCTGGAAGAAACCGGCCGCACTCGCTCCGATGAAGTGTTTGTCATGACGGCCCTGCTCTTGGCTCTGGTCGCCGCCTGGGTGACTCACTGGCTGGGCTTGTCCATGGCGCTGGGCGCTTTTCTGGCAGGCATGATGCTGGGGGAAAGTCATTTCCGCCATCAGATCGAGGCGGACCTGCGCCCCTTTCGTGACCTGTTGCTCGGCTTGTTTTTTATCAGTGTCGGCATGCTGGTGGACCCAAATCTGTTTGCCGAACAGTGGCACTGGATCA
>NZ_LWFX01000780.1:0-494 GCF_001635175.1 Alcanivorax sp. HI0083
GGAATTGAGTGATCAGCCTGCCTCGGAGCTTGTCGCATTATCTCTCCCTGACAGCCGCTGGACGCCGGATGTCCCTGACTACGCCTCAAAAGGGATACCACAATAACGACAGCCTCTCAGGCTATGGGGTTTACGTCAGGCATCCGGCGTCGAGCTTTTGGCAAAGCGCCGGATTATTCGCTCTGATCCGCGAAGAGCCATAAAGCGGTCCGGTTTTCGGCCAGGCGGTGCGGCTACTGCGAGCGCGCTACCAGCCAGTCAGCGCTGATGCGCCAGGCGTGGGAGGGGGCTTTTGAACCTGAAAAGACCCCCGCATGGCCACCCGGCACTTCCTCGAAGCGTTTCTCTTTGCTGCCGACAAGATGCATCACATCCCGTGCTGCGCGCAGGCTGACAATGTTGTCGGTGATGCCGGCAAAGGAAAGCAGGTCCTGCTGAATGGATGAAAAATCCACACTGCGCCCGCCGATCCGGATTTTCCCTCTAGCCAGGCT
>NZ_LWFX01000781.1:0-323 GCF_001635175.1 Alcanivorax sp. HI0083
GCTCCTTGTGGTCGTCAGCTTTCAGTTAAGCATGGAAGGGGGGCAACAGGGCGTCAACGTGCCTGTTGCCGTGCCCGCTTGCGGCGTTGTGCCTGCAGGCGAAGCTGGCGTTTTTGCCACCACATGTAGGTGCCGGTGATAAAGAACAGCAAGGGCGTCAGCCCGCTGATCAGGACGATGATGCGCCCCGGCATGCCCAGGGCATCACCATTGTGGAGCGGGAACTGCCAGGTCATGAGCTGGCTGCCGGCGGCCACATTGGGGGCGTCCCATACCGCCAGTACCTCGCCGCTGTACTGGTCTACCCAGATGCGGCTGGCGCC
>NZ_LWFX01000782.1:0-270 GCF_001635175.1 Alcanivorax sp. HI0083
AAGGCGACTGGATTCAAAAATCCTGACAACGACCCTCGTGGACCATGGTCCTCAACTGACTTTACGGCGCAAGGTTGGCGTCCAAACCAGATGTATAAGATTCAGTTGCCAAGCGGGCGTATCGTTGAGCCGCCTGCGGGGCGATGCTGGTCTAATATTGAGCCTGTGTTTCATGAATTGCGAAAACAAGGCCGTATGTGGTTTGGCGCCAAAGGCGATGGAAGGCCTCGAGTTAAGAATTATTTGGCTGAGCACGAGGGAGTGTCCTCT
>NZ_LWFX01000783.1:0-513 GCF_001635175.1 Alcanivorax sp. HI0083
AACGATTATCAACTGGGGTTGATGAATGGCGATGTGGGGCTGACCCTGCCATTACTTGAGGAGAAACACGGCAAGACGGAACGGTTGTTAAGAGTGGCCTTCCAGTTGCCGGACGGGCGCATCAAATGGGTACTGCCCAGCCGCCTGGACGGGGTGGAAACCGTCTATGCCATGACGGTGCACAAATCCCAGGGCTCGGAATTCCGGCATACCCTGCTGGTACTGCCGGACGCTCCCCACCCGCTGCTCACCCGGGAACTGATCTATACCGCCGTCACCCGCGCCCGGGACCGTTTCACTCTGCTGGAATTCGGCAAACCGGCGGTGCTGGACAGCGCCGTGAAGAAACGCACCTGGCGGGCGTCGGGATTGGCAGAGCGGTTGAGTTGAAAGTGTAAAGTTAAAAGCGCGGCGGGCGCATAGCGTGTTGCCTGTTGCGTGACGCGTGTTGCAGCCGCAGAGCGGCATAAAAAAACGGGATGCCGAAGCATCCCGTTTTTTGTTTCACCATCT
>NZ_LWFX01000784.1:0-778 GCF_001635175.1 Alcanivorax sp. HI0083
GCCCCAACGGCGCCGGCAAGACCACCTGCTTCTACATGATCGTTGGCCTGGTGGAAGCGGATGCCGGCCGCATCGAAATCAATGACGGCGACATCACCCACCTGCCCATGCACGGTCGCGCCCAGCGCGGCATTGGCTACCTGCCCCAGGAAGCCAGCATCTTCCGTCGCCTGACGGTGGAAGAGAACATCATGGCGATTCTGGAAACCCGCAAGGAACTGAGCAAGGCAGAGCGCCACGAACGCATGGAAAGCCTGCTCAAGGAATTCCACATCGGGCACAGTCGCGATTCGCTGGGCATGAGCCTGTCCGGCGGTGAGCGCCGCCGGGCGGAGATTGCCCGCGGCCTGGCCACCGACCCGGATTTCATCCTGCTGGACGAACCCTTTGCCGGGGTTGACCCGATCTCGGTGAACGATATCAAGGGCATTATCCGCCACCTGAAAGACCGCGGCATCGGCGTGTTGATCACCGACCACAACGTCCGTGAAACGCTGGATATCTGCGATACCGCCTATATCGTCAGCGCCGGCCATATCATTGCCTCCGGCGATGCCGACATCATCCTTGCCAACCAGCAGGTGCGGGATGTGTACCTGGGCGCCGACTTCAGATTGTAGTTGACAGTGCACAGCTGTCGCGACCACTCAAAACCGTGGAGGCCGCGCCCAACTATGGACGCGGCCTCTTGCGCTTTCAGATCAAGACAATACTTTTCCGCGTAGCCGTCAACTGTCCACTATCACTTATCAACTGACGTCCCTACCACACAAAATAT
>NZ_LWFX01000785.1:0-10522 GCF_001635175.1 Alcanivorax sp. HI0083
TGCGACTGCCCAGGATGGCCAGATCACCCCGTTGAGCAACAACAGCACTGCCGCCATCGCAACGGTGCGGGCAAATCGGCCGGACTCACGGATTTTCTCCATGGCTGGCGCGCCTACGTTATGCACCTTTTCCCTATGCTCCATGAGTCCATTCCCCCGTAACATACACTTAGCCTCGATTCTTGTTCCGTTCATAACCCTCTCGCCCCAATTACCGATTCAAGGCCCAAATTGCCCAATCCAGATTTTCGCGTAGCAATGGCGCATCCGGGTGACTTGAGCCTGCCAGGGCCGATGTGGCTTTCAGGGCTTTCTTGATGGCCAGGGCTTCATGCCCATGACTATTGGCCACCATCGCCATTTCCAGCAGAAGCGCCGCTTTCTTCAATTTCAGATCCAGCAGGGACTGACCGTAGGCCGCCTGTACGGCTTGAGTCACTTCCCCCAGGGTCTGGGTATCCGGCCCTTCCTGCAGTGGCAGCATTTCCGATAGCGTTAGCGAGGCACCGCTACCAAGGCTGGCGGTGACTTCGGCGCTTAATGTGGCCGAGCCCTGCGAGAAATTCGGAGCGAGCCAGGCGTGTAGATTACGCTGCTCGGCTTCGGCCAAAGGCAACTGCCACGACAACGAACTATTCTGTGTAGCAGGCAAGGTGTTAAGCACTTCTCCCCCCAGGGACATGGCTATATCCGCCTGGACGTCGACAGCAGGCCCCGTGTTTTGCAACGACAGAGTGACGGGGAACACTGCGCCCGGCCGATTTATCAGATTTTCTGCTGTGGTGTGCTCCAGTGCCCGCGACAACAACCCGGCATGGTGATCACTACCGCTTTCGGCTACCGCTTCGGCCAGCAGATCGTAACCCACATACACTGCCCGCCCTTCGCCATACTCACGATGGGTGACAGCATCGTGCTGACCGGAATAGGCCAGGCACTGGAGAGAGTGATCACTGACCCCCTGATACGAAGCGGCAACATCGGCTTTATGGTGATGTATGTGCGGCAATCGGCGATCCAGAGTCAGTGGCAAATAGGCCGGCTCGGAGAGCGGGGATTGCATAAATTCCACGCCATCCGCCCGGTGACCATCCCAGCCCAGCAGACTGAACAGATAGTTGCCAAGCAGACTCTCGTGTGGATGGATTCCCAAGCTCTGGTACAGGGGCAGAGTCCGCGGCCTGTCACCGGCGGCATACACCAGCCCATCGCCCCGATTGACGGCTTCTCGCAATTGCTTGGCGGTCCAGTGCCCCAACGGCACCCGGTCTGCCAGCAAGAGATATTGCTGATAATTTCCTGATAACAAGGCATCACGGAAACCACCCAGTGAATCCACCAAGGTGTAGCTGTAGCCATTTTCAATCAGGAAGGCATCCAGCCATTGTTGCTGCTGTGCCAGTGAGGGTATTTCCGACTGTTCATGTACAGACGACCCACTTTCCCTTTCCTCGACCTCGATATCCACGACTTCGAAGTCGCCCAGACGCTGGCCAAGTGCCGGGAAATAACCGCATTTGAACCCTGTCAGGCCAGTTTCCAACTTTCCTTGCAGGAAAAGGAATATGGGGTACTTGGCAACGATATTGTGTTTGCCTCCTAGCAGCGCCGAGCCGGATACCCGTACCTCAACGGCCTCCCGGCTGAGGCTGGTCACCGCCACATTCACATCGGTGCCGATATTGTTGTCCAGCAAGTCGGTAAAGGCTTGGGGTGTCGATGCCTCCAGATCAAGGGTGAAGAAGAGGGAATTCAACGCTTTCACGCTTACCAGGGTGCTCGCTGATAGCGGTTTGGGGAATTCTGCACGCAAAGTCAGCCAGTCCACAGCGGTACAGGTATCTTGCTGTTTGTCCGTCAGCACCAACAATCTCGGTTTCCCTGACAGGGAGAGCGTGGCCTCCAGAGAAATCGGTGGCTCCACCATTTGGAAGATCGCAGTGTCCACATCCCGCTGCTCACCATTTTCTTCCACCTGCAGGGCGCAGGCATGGCGAGTCAGATTAAAGCCTGCCGTACCAAACACATCCGAGAAAGTGGTTGTCTCACCCGGCTGCAAACTCACTGTTCGTGTATCGCGATGCAGCTCCGCCTGGTTATCCACATCCAGTCGGGTGTTGATCACTGTCAGGTTCTGTATCGCCTCGCTGCTGATGTTACGGAGCGTGAAATCACAGGTTTGCGGATCACCCTGGTACACGCTAGCAGCGCGGGCCTGGACCTCACCTTCCACGGCTCTGATTGAGCTGATGCTGACGGTGAATGCCTGCCTGTCACTGGCCAGCACATCCCCATCATCGTCAGTCAAGGTGCCTACCGCTTCATAGTTGCCGGCGGCCACACCTTCCAGAGACAGGTTTTCGTAGAGCTGCATAACCTGGCCAACCGCCAGACCGGCCAACACATATTCTTTATTGAGCAACACGTCGCCGCTCTCGTCACTGACAACCAGGCGATAGTTGGCAGGCTGTATCAGTGTGCTACTACTGCTATTGAGCAGGGTATTCTCAATGACAGCCTTGTCACCGAGGTAATAACTGGCTTTATCAGTGCCCACACCCACCGTCGCAACGGGGGCAGACACATCTCCACCTTCCCGGATTGAGAAGGGCACCGCCTGCAAGTCAAGCCGCTCTCCACTCTGGCTATACAGTTCGGCAATAGCCTGATAATCACCTGCCAGTGTCACCCCACTATTCCAGACCACGCCCAGCAAACGCTGCTCACCGGATGGCAAAGCAGGCAGAGGTTTACTACCAAGGTTTGCAACCAGGGCGCCGCTACTATCGAGAATGCTATGTTGTACTGAATAGTCTGCTTCCACCCCGCCGGTATTGGTCACCAGGGAGTCCAAATTCAGCGCTTCGGTTGGAGCTAACAGGCTATCTGACAGCGTCAGCGTGAGCGACCCTCTGCGTGCGGCCACTTTCTTCTGAGTGAGATTATTGGTGTTATTGCATTCTGCCACCTGGCCCTCGATAGCAGCACGGGCATAAAGAGTGACACCCTGCAGCTGGTCGGGATCAACATCGTCCATTACCGCATTTTTGTGATCGCCACTTTCAACTCCGCCACTAACAACCAACTCACCAATTTCTGCACCGGTGTCAGGGTGTCCATCAAACAGCGTGATATGGATATCTTCTGAAATGTCGGCAGATCCCGCATTACCGATAACCATGGTAACTGAGGCCAGCTCTCCCACGCCGTTGTCCACGAACTGAAGGGCACCAAGAGTCAAATCAGGAATCTTTGTTTCTTTTGCAACTTTCGAGGAAATACCTTCGATGTATTCCTCATAGCTATCCACCATGAGGACAAAACCACGCTCTCCTCCCGCCGGCTTGGGGAAGACAATACTGCTGAGAAGCGTTTCATTTGCCCCACCACCAACACCAATAGAATTGATGACATCAATACCTGCAGCCCGAGCCTGTTCAGACGCAGCAACGGCAGCTGATTGGCTAGACTGACCATCCGTTGATACATCAATCACCTGCAATGCAGTAGGTGGATTCGCATTACCGATGACCTCTGTCGCCCCATCGATGCAACTATGAATCGACGTCCCGCCTCCGCGTTTTCTGACACCACGAATCGCATCAGCCAAGCTAGTCACGTTATCTTCTTCGATCACCGTCGGATCGATTTCAAGATAATCGCTACTGCTGAATTGCAGTAACGACAACCGCATTGACCCGTCACGGGGAACAATATCCGGGTTCTCGATAGCCTGGGCTGTCCCTTCCAGCTGCAGTTGAAATTCCGAATAACTGACGCTACCGGAAGAGTCGAGGCACAAGGCCAGATCCAGGTAGGGCTTCTGATTACTGGCACACTCACCAGCCGTGCTTTCCGTATTGTTGGTTTCCGATAGCTCGGAAATAGCCTCGCCCGCATCAAGCAGGATATTTAAAGGCGCATCACGGAACGGCAAATCACCCTGAACCTGGACACTGATACGCTGAGTGGTATCTACCTCCAGTATTTGCTCAACGGCGGTTTCGCCAAGTACCGGATCATGGTCCGGACTAAACGCACCATCACGGTCTGCATCGCTGAACACCCGCACAGCGAAAGGCTGTGTTAGATCAGCATTCCCGCGGTTAATAATCACAACATCAAGCGCACCCGACACTTCGAAGGTATCCGGGTCAGACAGCAGATCTCCAGACTGGGTGCTTTGCACTGCAAGATCGGGCAACAAGGCATCGATCCCCGGTTGGCGGAGACGGACTTCACCCAGATCAAGATCACCACCCGTTGCGATGACAACAGGGAATGACAGGGGCTGATACTCAACTTGTGAAAATTCGAGCGTGTATTCGCCCAGAGACAGACCTTTCACCTCAAAACGACCAGAGGAATCCGTCATAGCCTCCCCGGCCACTGCCGAAGATGAAACCTTGGCCTTAACCAGAACCCCCTGCAACGGATTCTGAGTACGCACATCCACTACCTTGCCGCTGATACTGTTCACCGCGCTATCCAGTGGTACCAGCTCCAGCCCCCCCAGGTCATTGATAACACCCGCCTCAACGCGTGCAGTGCTGCCAATGGCACTATAGCCAGAAGCAGTAATGGTAAGTTCTACCTCAGCCGCCAAGAGCTCCCTGAGCTGAAAATACCCATCACTGTCGGTAGTAACTGTTACCGGTGCAGAACCATCCAGGTAATCGACAGAGACTTGTGCCTCCATAATCCCGCGGCCGGTAATCGCGTCAATGACAACCCCCTGGAATCCACCCGGCTGCTGTTGTGCTGCATCGCCAGTGGGGGCAAGCAGCGGGGAAAACTCCACGCTGGCCCCGTCAGATACCTCTGCTTCAGCAGATACACTCTCAAAACCTGCTGCCGACACCCCCAATGTCAGGTCACCTGCAGGCAAGTCCTCCAGACGATATTGACCCTGTGCATCCGTAGTGACCGATTTGGCAACACCCTGCACTTCCGCGCTAACCATTGCACCGCCAATCGATGCTCCCTGATGAGTGCTGCTGATGGTGCCAAAAACACTCACACCCTCCGGCACCGCCGCCTTCAATGCGGGGGAAAACAGCAAGGTTTGGCCAACCGCCATTTCCGCATTACCGGTTACTGACTCATAGCCTTGCGCAGAAGCGACAATGCTAAGCGGTCCCGCCGGCACTTCACTGAACAGGTAGGAGCCATCAGTCGCCGTGCCAGAGGACAGGCCTGTGCCAGCCAACGTTACCGTTGCCTGCGCTAACGGAGCCCCGCTATCCCGATCCGTGAGGGTGCCGCGGACAATGCCGGTTTGCAGGGGCTCGCCGGTATCCGGATCAGTTTTCTGGATATTAAGCGCCAACGTGCCGACATCACGTTTGTCACCGGTTTGCAGGACCGTGTTGAGCACCAGGGTGCTGTACCCGCCCTTGCTCATGGAGAGCTGGTAATGTCCTGGCGTCAGTCGATTGGAAAAAAATCCGCCTTCTGCATCGGTGACAAGCTGACGGGATTCAGGCCCGGCAAGAGCAATTTCAACACCAGCAAGAGGCTGGCCGCTCTGAGCATCTACGAGTGTGCCGGTAAGACTTGTTATGTCTGCAGCGGGACGGGATGCTGCTGACAGGACACGCAGGGCCAGAGCCGTAACATACACATCCTGCTCGAAATCCCCACCTGGGTTCTGCCTGTTCTGAAGCGCATCCAGTGCCTGCTGGAGGGAAGTCCGGTCAACTGCCCGCGACACCAGTGCATACAACGCCAATGCAGAGCTTTCAGTATCTCCCCAGAGTTGCCCCCCTTGCTGGGCCAGCAAGAAATCCTCGGCCGCCTGCAGAGGAGACTTCACATCATAGACATGGCGATACTGCCAAAGCGCATGCATAGCCAGAGCCGTAGTCTGGACTCGCCCCACATCGCCAGCCAATGCCCAACTGCCATCATCATTCTGGGCATTGATCAGATATTGCAGCGCATAGGCAGCAGGCTCCTGAGTAATGCCCAACAAGGATAGTGTTTCCAGTGCGTAGGCTGTGCTTAATGGGTCTGGGTCATAGCCGGGAAATGCCCCAAATCCGGAACCGGCTATTTGGCGCTTAAGCAATTCGTCCTGTGCCTCACCAAACTCCTGGCCCAGCGCGTAAGCCGTCCGAATACTACGGGACAGGTTCTCCGCACTGTGGTCTGCATCGACGCTGGCAAGATAGCTGGTCACACCACTCAAAACACCGGCAAGACTCTGATCCGCATCAAGCAGGTTGATTGTGGCTTCCGTGGTGGCCTGAAAAGTGATGGCTTTGGAGGCAGGGGAATCCAGACTGCCATCGGGCTGTATTTGCCCCACAAGCCATTGTTTTGCCGCCTCCTGATTTCCCTGTACCGACACAGGAAGCACTAACAACAGACAAAAAAGAGCTTGCACCCAACCCCAGATACCCGAACGTGACACAGCCATGCGATCCCCCGCTTTTAACCCTACGCTTCTTTATAGAATCGAGCGCGCAGACTAACAGCAAGGCACAGGCGTTTATGTAAGTTATCTCTTAGGGGGAAGGTAAGACTTTTACGACAACAAGAATGGCTTTCTTACAAATGGATAATGCTAAAAAGTGGAGCTATTTCGCCCCACTTTTTAGCAGCATGTAAATCACCGTGCTGCGAATTTCCTCGTCACTGCAATCGAAACAGCCACCGCGAGGAGGCATCGAGTTGATGCCATTGATCGCTTCCTGCACCAGGGTATCGAAACCTTCTTCTTCAACCTCGTGTGACCAGTAAAGGCGATGCTCCTTGCCGACACCAGGCGCGCCCAGCGCACCGGAGCCGTGACAGGTCACACAGTACTGCTTATACAACTGCGCCCCGTCACGCGCCGCTGCCTTGTCGGTAGCCGTCGTGTCCGGGGCGCTGTCGTCGGAGCAGGCTGCCAGCACCAGTGCTGACAGCAAGAGTCCGGGTAAAAACCAACAGGGTCGCGACAAGATTATTGGCTCTTGCTGACCATGTACTCGATGGCGGCCTTGAGTTCGTCATCAGAGCAGTTCATGCACATGCCTTTAGGGGGCATGGCGTTGATGCCGTTGATAGCGTTCTTCAGCATGGTCGCTTCGCCTTTGGCGATGTGCGGTGCCCAGGAGGCGGCATCACCCACTTTCGGGGCACCGGCAGCGCCAGTGCCATGACAGGCCGCACAGGAGGCGTTGTAGACCTGCTCACCGGAACGGGGACCACTGGCCACTTCTTCGGCCGGGGCGGCAGCGCTACCACATTCGTCGCCTTCCACACACACAGAACCCACCGGCTTGATACGCTCTTCGATGGCGCGATCACTGAATACAGAACGCTCGCCCAACGGGTAGGGAGAGATTTCCTTGGTGCTCTTGGCAGCCACGCTCCCGGCGGCAAACAGGGTAGCGACCAGTACCAGGCTGGCAGTCAGCATCTTTTTCACGATTACACCTCTAATTCTCTGTGATTCGCCGCGGGAAGCCCTTAACGGCCTCTTGTGGGCGCTGCGGCTGGCGATTATACCCGCTCAGGCCGTAGGGACAAAACGCTTGATGTTACGCCGAAGGCTTAACCGCGCATGCCCGGCGCTGAATCCACCCATTCCAGAGCACCTAAAGCCGGAAGCCCCCGCACGGCGGGCCCGTTTTCACCCAGTGTCAAGCCAGCTCAATACGCGGCAGCAACAGGGTAAAACGGCTCCCCTCGTTCACCACACTGCGAACCCGAACCTCCCCGCCATGGCGCTCGGTGACCACCTTGACGAAACGCAGCCCCATGCCCGCCCCACGGGTACGGGCGCCACCGCTGGTACTGGCCCGGCTGAAACGATCGAATAGTCGCTCCTGAAATTCCGGCGGAATCCCGACCCCGCGATCTCGGACCTCACAGCCCACCTGGTTGCCCTGCGCATACAGGCTGACATCAACGGAGCTGCCCTCATGGCTGTACTTCACCGCATTGGTCAGCAAATTCACAACCAGCCGCTCCAGCAGCTCATTGTTACCCAGCACCCAAACTTCCTGGTCCGGGTCGTACTCAAACCGCAAGGTGATATCACGCTGGTGAGCCTGAATCTGTACCTGATCGATGGCACTTTCGACCACATCGAGCATGTCCTGCTCGTTCATTTCCACGGATTCCACCGCTTCCACCCGGGCCAGCTGCAGGAATTGCTCGGCAATATTCAGGTTGCGCTGGGCATAGTGCTCCACATTATCGAGGAAGAGCGGCAAGCCCTCGTGGTCGCCGCTCTGACGCATTTTTTCCGTGAGCGCCAGCACCGACACCATGGGCGAGCGCAGGTCGTGGGAGAGAAAATCCAGCATTTCGGAACGGGCCCGCATGGCCTGCTTCACATCGCTGATGTCCTTGAAGGAAATGATCATCATCCGCCCCGGGTTATCGCCGGCATGCACCAGCAGCATGTCCAGATACAGGTCCGTGCCCTGGCGGTTACGGCACTCCACCTGGGTGCGGCCCTCGCCGAGGGTCCGGCACAGCAGGTCATCCCAGCTGTGCTCGCGCAGTTCCAGCTCCCGGTCCAGTTCTGTCACCATGGGCTGCCCCGTATCCAGCGCCCCCATTTCCAGGCCCAGCAGGAACGCAGCCTGGGGGTTCGCGTAGACAATCACCCCGCAGGCATCGGCGATCACCACCCCTTCGCGAATTTGCGCCAGTGTTACCTGGAAGAAACGGGTCAGTGCTTCCTGGCGCTCCTCTTCCCGGCGCAGCCGTTCGATGTGTTTTTCCAGCACCTCATAGCGCGGCCCCACGTTGGGCGCCCGGGTACGGATACGGACCAACATGGCCCGCACCCAGTAATCGTAGGTATCTGCATGCAGAGCCTGATCCCAGACCAGATCCAGCTCATAGCGACGACCATCCTGACGGAACCGGTACTGGCGGGCCAACGCCCCTTTCCACGTTGCCGCCGGCAGGCTGTCACCGCCACGCAGGGGCTTCTCTCCCCCCAGCAGTCGCCAGGAACGCACCGGCAACACCTGATCCAGCATGCGCCCCATTTGTGCCAGCGAGGACGGCTGCGTCAGGCGCTGGTTCAGGTCGCTGTATTCCGACAACCGCTCCAGCGCATTACGCATATAGGACAGGGAGTATTCCAGGCGCCGCCAGGTCCATAGAGGATAGGCCATGATCGCGGACGCCATGGCGGCGGACGGCGGAAACCACAAACGCAGGGAAATCAGCGTGGCCATGCTCACCAGCATGCACAGCAACAGCACGGCAAACACCAGCGGCATGCTCCAGCGCGGCAGCACATAGGGCAACAGCAAGGGCGCCAGCAACGCCAGCACCACCCCCAGCACCAACGCGCTGGGCATGGACAGGTCACGCACCAGCCGGTCCGCACGCAGGGCATCCAGCAGGTTCGCATTGATTTCAACACCGGCCATCAACTCACCCTTGCTGGCCATGGGGGTGGGCAACATATCGCCCAGGCCGGCGGCGGTGGCACCGATCAACACGATCTTGTCGCGTATCAGTTGTTCGGGAATCAGGTTTTCCAGCAGCTCGACGGCGGAGACTTGCGGGTAACTATTCGGGCCGCTGACAAAGGGAATATAACGGTGGTAGCGGCGCACATTAGCCAGCCCGGAAAACTCCTCTCCCTTGTCCGCCGGGAAGATCTGTTCGGACAGGATGCCCTCCTGCACCAGCAACGTCTGGGTAATGTGCGGCCACCAGGCCTGACCAATCCCCGAGCGCATATACACCGAGCGGGCCACGCCGTCGGTATCCAGCTCCAGATCCACATGGCCCAGCCCCGCGGCAGCACGGGCAAAGGGAGAATAAGGCAACACTTCGATCAACTGCCCGCCAGCACGCAATTGCTCCACATGCACGGGCAGGTAAACATGCCCGTTGGCCGCCATGGCCTGTACCAGAGCCAGGTCGGAATCCGGGTTATTGCGGTCTGGTTCGGACAGAATCAGGTCCATGAGCACCGCGCGGGCGCCCATATCAGTGAGCCGATCAATCAGCTGGGCATGCACTTTGCGGTCCCAGGGCCAACGGCCGATTTCGCGCAGGCTGTATTCATCAATGCCGACAATGACCACATCCTGGGAGGGATCATCCGGCAGCGTTTGCAGCAGGTTGTCGTAGATATAGCGGTCGACAAAGGAGAGCGCACCACTGATTGTCAGCAGCGCACACAGCCCCACCACCAGGCACAGCACCGATACATGCTCTGCCAGATAACGACGCTGATCCGGGCTCAGACGGTTGCGCATGGATTATAGTGCCAGCAGCAAAGCCGCCGCGCCCACGAAGGCCCACAGATCCCAGTGCGATTCCTTTTCCGGGGCGGGCTCCGGTACAGGTTCAGGCGGCGGAGCGGGCGTCACACTGAATGCCTGCCAGTGCTCGTCACCACGCAGACCATTTTCATCCACCGCCCGCACCAGCAACCGGTAGTCACCGACAGGCAGGTCTTTTTGCCAGTGGCCGGTGCTCAGATGGTCCTGGTCGAGCAGGCGGCCGGCGGGTTGGCGATAGAGCTCCAGCAGGTAAGAGCGGGCTTTGGCCT
>NZ_LWFX01000786.1:0-534 GCF_001635175.1 Alcanivorax sp. HI0083
ACCCGGGCGCTGGCTACACTCCTGCTGCTTTGCGCCTCATCGGCCCTCTGGGCACAGATCATTACCCTCACCGGCGCCGACTTCAAACCCCTGATCGGCAAACATATCGGTCTGTACTCCTTTTTCGCTGTAAAAGAAGGTCGCCTTGTGCCGGTTCCCCACCAGTGGGTCCAATGGTCCAGGGAGGGCTACCCCTACTTTGAGAAAGATGACAGCACGCATCTGATTGGTGATCCGCGCCGCATCGATACAGAAGACCGGCTGTTGTTGCGTTTCGAAGACGGTGGCCCGGCATTAAGCGGTAATGTTTCAGAAAACGTCGCCGCAGAACTGCTGGTCTCCCATAACGACAAGGAACACCATTTTTACCTGGTCAAGAACGCCTATCTGCAAAGCACAGAGCGCTATGTGCAGTTCGACCCGGAAAGCATGACCATCAAAAGCACCGACTTTGCCTTGAGCATGACAGATCAGAATCTGTTCAAGTGGAGCGATTTTTATTTTCGCGGTTTCGAAGGGGAAAACGGCGAGCGC
>NZ_LWFX01000787.1:0-392 GCF_001635175.1 Alcanivorax sp. HI0083
GTGCTGGCGGAGAAACCGGATGTGATGTTCATTGGTGGTGCGTCCGAACCCACCGCGCTGGTGGCGAAACAGGCTCGTGAATTGGGTTTCAAGGGTGGTTTCGTGATCATGGACCAGGCCAAGATGGGGGAAATGTCCAAGATCATCGGTGGCTACAAAATGCTGGAAGGGTCCGTGGGTGTGGTGCCGCTGACACGTTATGAAGAGCCGGGTGCCAAGGCGTTTGTGGCCAAGTATCACAAGCAGAACGCGGAGAAGGACCCGACCACTGAAGTGGCCTATAACTACTTCGCTTTGTACACGGTGGTTCAGGCCATGCAGGAAGCCGGTACCGTTGAAGATGCCAAGGCAATTCGTGGCGCTTTCGGTGCGGCGCTGAAGAACCTGAAGCC
>NZ_LWFX01000788.1:0-570 GCF_001635175.1 Alcanivorax sp. HI0083
CTTGCCGGTTACACGCTGCATGCGGCGGGCGCCATCGGAATCCAGTGTCACATTCACTTCCGGCTGACCGTTTTGCTGATCAAAACCCATCTTGGCATCGATCACCTGATCACCGGTGGCGATGCTGGATTTATTCAACGCGACGATACGGCCCTCTTGTCCCTTGAACGGGAAGAATTCCAGGCCGGGAGGCGCCATGCCGGAACGCAGGCGGGCAGAAGACACACTGTTGTCTACCAGGCGGAATTCCAGGGTCGCGGTGCGGCCCAGAATCCGGCGGGCAGTGGCCGCATCCTGAATCCCCGGCAGCTGCACCACGATGCGGTCTGCACCCTGGCGCTGCACGACGGCTTCCGCCACACCCAGTTCATTGACCCGCTTGTTCAGCGCGGTACGGTTCTGGTCCACGGCGTAATCCTGCATTTCCTTCAGGGCCGTTTCGTTCAGCGTCATGACAATTTTCGGGCTATCACCGGCCGGCTGCATGGCCAGCTTGTCCAGCGCCTGACGCAGCGGAGCACGGGCGGCGTCCGCAGCCACCTGGTCGGCAAAGGTGGCGGTCAGGGTAGT
>NZ_LWFX01000789.1:0-786 GCF_001635175.1 Alcanivorax sp. HI0083
GGCGGTTGTAGAGTCCGGTCAGGTCGTCGCGCACGGCAATGGCACTGAGGCGGTCGTGGGCTTCGCGCAGTCGTTCGCGTTGTTCTCGTACCCGCAATTGCAGGTTGTGGATATACCCACCCATATAGATAAACCAGCCCAGACCCAGGGTCAGGATGATCCAGTGCCCGATCAGGTAGGAGAAAATCGCCTGTTGGGGAGCGTTTATCCATTCATAGATCTGTAACCCGCTGAAGCAAAGCAGGGTGAAGGCCGCCATCAGCAGCATGCGTCGGCGGTCCAGTGCGAACACCCCAAAGGTCATGACCATAAAGTAGATGCTCAGCATGGCGCCGCGCAGTTCGCGGGAGTAATGCAGAATAGTGGTGGTCAGCAGGATGCCCACGGCCATTTGCAGGATGGTCAGGCTGGGATCGCCAAAGCGGTCGCTGACGCCACTGCGAATAAGCAGATAGAACAGCCCGTTGATGGCAAAGACCACCGCGAAGAAGGTCAGGTGCGGTGTGTTGGGTTCAAAAGCGGTGAGTTCCACACCAATGAAGGTGCCTGCCCACAATAAACAATAGGAATAGATCGCCATGACTTGGCGTTTTAACCGGACCGCGCGCTCCGGGGGATCTTTGGGTATCAGTGTTAACACGGGCAACAGGCGCCTAGCCGAATGATTGTTGTATTTTTAGTCAACTTTACCGTTTTTATCGTCCGGGGTCACAGACCTGTCATTGTCGGTGGTAGACAGCCAGTGACAAACTGTTGTTCAAACAATCGTTTGCTTGCCGGGATGAG
>NZ_LWFX01000790.1:0-621 GCF_001635175.1 Alcanivorax sp. HI0083
ATCCAGCTCGCGGATACAGGTGGGGCTGGTCACGTTGATTTCGGTGAGATAATCACCAATCACGTCCAGACCCACAAAATACAGCCCCTTGCGTTTCAGGGTCGGCCCCACTTGTTCGCAGATCCAGCGATCCCGGTCACTCAATTCCCGGCCCTGACCGGTGCCGCCGGCGGCCAGATTGCCGCGCAGCTCGCCTTCCTTGGGGATCCGTGCCAGCGCATAGGGCACCGGCTCGCCGTTGATCATCAGGATGCGCTTGTCCCCTTCGGTGATCTCCGGCACAAAGCGCTGGGCCATGATCGGCGTCTTGCCGTGCTGGGTGAGCACTTCGATCACCACCGAGATGTTGGGGCTGTCCTTGCGTACCCGGAAAATATTGCTGCCACCCATGCCGTCCAGCGGCTTCATCACGGTGTCACCAAACTCCTGTACAAAATTGCGCAGCAGGGTGGACTGGCTGGACACCAGGGTGGGCGCGCAGCACTGCGGGAAGTCGGTGGCGAACAGCTTTTCATTGCTGTCGCGCACACTGCCCGGACGATTGACCACCAGCACCCCTTCTCGCTCCACTTTCTCGAGCAGGTAGGTCGCGTAGATGTATTCCGCATTAAAGGGCGGATC
>NZ_LWFX01000791.1:0-491 GCF_001635175.1 Alcanivorax sp. HI0083
CCTCAAGGCGCGGGCCTGTGGTATCGAGTCGGAGGATTATCACAACGACCAACTGGTGTCGGACATCAAGCAGCTGACCCGGGGCTATTTTGAAGTGCCTGGCTCGTTCTGGGATCAGGTCACCCAGGTGGAAACCGAGCAGGTGGGCGTGGACACCCTGCATCATCTGTCACACGGGCTGTTGGTCAGTGAAATTCTGGGTGAAGAGGTCTATCCCAATCAGTACATCATCGATGAACAAGGCTTTGTTGGCCGGGTGATGACGGTGGATAACGGTGTGGTGACACTCCGCCATTACAAGGCGGATAGTCTGATGGAGCAAGAGGCCTGGGGACTGAAACCGATGAACATTCAGCAGGCCCTTGCCCTGCAGATGTTGTTGGACCCGGATGTGCACATCGTCACCCTGACCGGGGCGGCCGGGTCAGGGAAAACCATTCTGGCCCTGGCAGCGGCCATTGAAATGACTGTGGAGCAAAAGAGCTTCAACA
>NZ_LWFX01000792.1:0-473 GCF_001635175.1 Alcanivorax sp. HI0083
TTCATCCAGGTCTGCGGCACAGGCACGCAGGACCTCGACGGCCGCCTCGTTATCCAGCAGCGCCAGCAGCAAATGCTCCACGGTCATAAACTCATGACGGTGGCCACGTGCGTGGCGAAACGCCTCGTTAAGCGTCATTTCAAGTTCTTTGCTGAGCATAAGGCTACCTCACTGCATGGGCCCGCAAGGGCATCAGGCCTGTTCCACCTGACACATCAGCGGATGCTGATTCTCCCGGGCGTATTCCACCACTTGCGTGGCTTTTGTTTCGGCTATGTCCTGGGGATACACCCCGCACACCGCCTTTCCTTCAGTGTGCACGGTGAGCATGACACGGGTGGCCTGCTCACGGCCCAGATTGAAGAAGTCTTCCAGTATCTCTACCACAAAATCCATCGGCGTGTAGTCATCATTCAACATCAACACCTTGTACATGGATGGCGGTTTCAGCTTCGGCTTGGCCTCTTCCACGG
>NZ_LWFX01000793.1:0-503 GCF_001635175.1 Alcanivorax sp. HI0083
CTGAAGCATTACCTGATTCTGATCGGGGTGGCGTTTGCGCTGCAGTGGGTGATTCCGCCACCTTATTCCTATCACCTGTCCACCGTGGTGGTGATGATGACGGTGGTGCTGTTCAGCTGGCTGGGTTGGGTTGTGTGGCGCCAGGGGTTCCGGGTGGCGCGCTTGTATGTGCTCGCCTGGTCGGTGTTCCTGCTTACCGTGTTCCTGTATGCCATCGGCAATCTGGGCTTGATTCCTTATAGCGTGATTGTTCCTTACTTGCCGCATTTCGGCGCGCTGTGGGTGGTGGTGATGTTGTCACTGGCGCTGGGCGACCGGATCCGGTTTCTGGAAAGCGAGCGCAAGCAATTGTCTGTGGAGGCACAGCAGAATCTGGAGCGGCACCTGGCGGATATCGAACAGATGAACCAGGACAAGTCCATGTTCCTGCAGTACATCAGCCATGAGCTGAATACGCCGATCAACTGGATTGGCGCTGCCGATTCGCTGGGACAGTCCGGGCA
>NZ_LWFX01000794.1:0-690 GCF_001635175.1 Alcanivorax sp. HI0083
AACGCCTAACCCGGGGGCCGGACCCAAGAGGACAATGTCATGGCGCTGCCGCCTGCACTGCGGATGCTTTTTCCCGCGCTTATGCTGTCTCCCTGTCTCCTGCTTGCAGACAGCAGCACCCCGCAAATTGAACAACACAGCAGTATTAATACCGCCAGCCTCTATCAACAGAGCAGCACCGCCAGCCTTGCAATCATTCGGCAATCCCGAAGCCATGACGTCAATGCCATAATCAGCCAGCAACACAGCCACCGCAGTGACGCCAACATCGATCAGACGCAGTCTCATCATAGCGAGGCACGGATATCACAAGACCACACCGATAGCGCCACAGGCAGCATCCAACAGAATCAGTCACCGTCCTCTCGAGCTGATATAGAGCAGTCAAACGGGTCGGATATCGACGCGAGCATCGCACAGTACGGCACGGGTAACGACGCGCTGATAGCGCAGAGTCATATGGACAGCCGGGCATCCATTGAACAGCACAGCCCGCTTCACGATATCGAGGGAAGCACCGCAACAATCCTGCAATCAGCGGGCAATAGTTCGGGGAAAATCATCCAGTTTGGAGTGGGCAATCATGCAACGGTACATCAGTTCTAATCGGCAACGGTGCCTCGGCACCCTCACCCGCGCAGCGGGGCTTACCCTGTTACTCATCGGAGCAGCGACACCCATGGCCGCCTA
>NZ_LWFX01000795.1:0-3856 GCF_001635175.1 Alcanivorax sp. HI0083
CCGTGGTCGGCTACCAACATGACGTCAAAGGCCAGGGCATCTATGCCTATGTGTCACTGATGGCCGGCAAGGAAAGCAGCGAAGAACTGGTTCAGGTCCTGCGGGACCTGGTCACCCAGGAAATCGGCCCCATCGCCAAGCCCGACCTGATCCACTTTGCCCCGGGCCTGCCGAAAACCCGCTCCGGCAAGATCATGCGTCGCATCCTGCGCAAGATCGCCGCCGATGAACTGGACAGCCTGGGCGATACTTCCACCCTGGCCGACCCCGGCGTGGTGGACCAGCTTATCGAGACCCGCCAGAATAAATAAGCCACAACAGCAACAAGAAACGGCGCAGCGGGCTAATCACCCCCTGCGCCGTTTTCATTTGCCCCGCCGCTACACTGCACTCATTGGCCTGACGCCAGCCGCCTTTTACGGCCAGGCCATTACTGTTTGCAAAACTGGCCGTCGTTCCCGCCTTTCCCGCGCATAAAAAAAGGGCCGGCAAATGCCGACCCTTCTTTACAAGCAAAAAGAGAAATTAATCTTCTTTGGCTTCCTTCATGGACAGCTTGATGCGACCACGCTGATCCACATCAAGGACTTTCACCTTGATGATCTCGCCTTCGTTCACGTAGTCAGTCACTTTTTCTACGCGCTCTTCAGCAATTTGGGAGATGTGCAGCAGGCCTTCAGTGCCAGGCATGATCGCCACAAACGCACCGAAATCGACAACACGGGTCACCTTGCCTTCGTAGATCACGCCCACTTCAGCTTCAGCAGTGATTTCTTCCACACGACGCACGGCTTCATCCGCTTTTTCACGGGTTTCACCGTAGATTTTCACGCTACCGTCGTCTTCGATATCGATGGTACAACCGGTTTCGTCGGTCAGCGCACGAATGGTCGCACCACCTTTACCGATCACATCACGAATCTTGTCCGGGTTGATCTTCAGGGTCAGCAGGGTCGGCGCGTTGTCAGACACCTGGGAGCGAGACTCGGAGATCGCCTTGTTCATTTCACCCAGAATATGCAGACGGCCGGCATTCGCCTGGTTCAGCGCCTTCTCCATGATCTCTTCGGTGATACCTTCGATCTTGATATCCATCTGCAGGGCCGTAACGCCACGGGCCGTACCCGCCACCTTGAAGTCCATGTCGCCGAGGTGATCTTCGTCACCGAGGATATCGGACAGGACTGCATAGCGACCGTCTTCTTCCTTCACCAGCCCCATGGCAATACCCGCCACCGGCGCGGTCAGCGGGACACCCGCATCCATCAGCGCCATGGAAGTACCGCACACGGACGCCATGGAGGACGAACCGTTGGATTCGGTAATCTCGGAAACCACACGAACGGTGTACGGGAAGTCCTGCACGCTCGGCACAACGGCTTCCACACCACGACGCGCCAGACGGCCGTGGCCGATTTCACGACGTTTCGGAGAGCCGATAAAGCCGGTCTCGCCCACACAGTACGGAGGGAAGTTGTACTGCAGCATGAAGTGATCCTGGCGGGACCCTTCCAGCGCATCGATGAACTGGGCATCGCGCATGCCACCCAGAGTGGCCGTCACGATGGCCTGGGTTTCACCACGGGTGAACAACGCAGAACCGTGCGTTTTGGCCAGGGTGCCCACCTGACAATCGATTGCACGGACAGCGTCCAGAGCTCGGCCATCGATACGCGGCTTGCCGGATACCACGGCTTCACGCACTACGCTCTTTTCGATCTTGCCGAACAGCTCTTTCACTTCGCCGGCTTCCGGAGCACCTTCTTCGCCGGTGGCAAATTCAGCCACACAGGCTTCGCGCAGCTCGCCAACCTTGGCGTAACGGGCCATCTTCTCGGTGATGGTGTAAGCCTCGCCCAGCGCCGCGGCGAATTTGTCTTTGATGGCGGCCTTCAGGGTTTCGTTCTGCTCAGCCGGTTTCCAGTCCCAGGTCTCGGTGCCCACTTCGGCAGCGAATTCCTTGATGCCCTGGATCAGCGGCTGCATCTCCATGTGACCGAACAATACCGCACCCAGCATCTGGTCTTCAGACAGCTCCTGCGCTTCCGATTCCACCATCAGTACCGCAGGCTCGGTGCCAGCCACAACCAGATCCAGCGCAGACTCGGCCAGTTCGGTGTAGCTCGGGTTCAGGATGTACATGCCATCCTTGTAACCCACACGGGCGGCGCCGATGGGGCCATTGAACGGAATCCCGGAAATGGACAGGGCAGCGGAGGTACCGATCAGGGCAGCGATATCCGGGTCACGGTTCTTGTCCGAAGACATCACGGTGGCCACAACCTGCACTTCATTCATGAAGCCATTGGGGAACAGCGGGCGAATCGGGCGATCGATCAGGCGGCAGGTCAGCGTTTCTTTTTCGCTGGGGCGGCCTTCACGCTTCAGAAAACCACCGGGAATACGGCCGGTTGCGTAGGTCTTTTCCTGATAGTTAACGGTCAGGGGAAAGAAGTTCTGCCCTGGATTGGCTTCTTTTTTGCCCACCACGGTGACCAGCACTTCGGTGTCACCGATACGGACCATGACAGCGGCAGTTGCCTGGCGGGCGATCTGGCCGGTTTCCAGGGTGACGGTGTCACGGCCAAACTGAATTTGCTTGGTGATTTTATTAAACATATCTCGTCTCTTCTCTCTTCTTCACAACAGTCTTCGAGGCCCATGCCTCTAATAAACAATCTTCTTCCGCTCGCGCATCATAACCAGAAACGCATCACGCATCACGCCTCGCGCGCCTCAGGCTCCGAAACACCACAGCCTCAGGCCCATACCAACACCCCGTCTTGTCTGAGGCGAGGAATTTATTGCTTGCCCCAAAACAACAGAAGCCCGGCAAATGCCGAGCTTCTGTTGTGGTTACCCAATCTACGGCCTGTTAGCGACGCAGACCCAGCTTTTCGATCAGCTGGAGGTAACGGGTGCGGTCTTTCTTGGCCAGGTAGTCCAGCAGCTTACGACGCTGGTTTACCATGCGGATCAGACCACGACGGCTGTGGTGATCCTTCTTGTGGCCTTTGAAGTGATCCTGCAGGCCGTTGATGTTGGCACTCAGCAGAGCCACCTGAACTTCCGGGGAACCGGTGTCGTTCTCTTTGCGGCCATGCTCTTTCAGGATCTCAGCTTTCTGTTCAGCGGTTAACGCCATGTTGCTTCTCCAATATGCTCAATTAAGGTCACGGCCAGCCATGCATATTTATAGCTGCCGTCATTAATCAGGCCAGTCCCCTCAGGAGGCTCCGCCTGCGATCAGACGACGAGGGGCAATCCGCCCGTCTTCCAATACTTCTCCGACACCCAGAAATTCACCACTGGATGCCTGATAAACGCTGACCCAGCCGTCCAGAGGACGGTCTGAGGCCATCACTGGCTGACCCTGCTGCAGGTAATACGCCGCATTGTCACCCAGTTCAACGCGCGGCCAGTCTGCCACGCTGGTAGATAAAGGCAAGAGCAGTTCGTCGATTGCCTCGAACCCGCCGGTTTCCTTGATCTTGCCCAGCTGCTCCAGAGTCAGCATGCGCTCCGCGGGATAAGGCCCCGCCGACAGGCGGTGCAGCGCCGTTACATGGCCACCGCAACCCAGCAGCGCGCCGGTATCTTCCACCAGAGAGCGCACATAAGTGCCTTTGGAGCAATCCACCTCGAATTCCACCTCATCACCATCGATGCGCAAAATTCGCAGGTCGTAAATGGTCACCGGGCGCGGCTTGCGCTCCACGGTCTTGCCCTCGCGGGCCAGCTTGTACAGCGGCACCCCCTCGTGCTTGATGGCCGAATACATGCTGGGGATCTGTTCGATGTCGCCCTTGAACGACAATAAGGCCGTCTCGATCTGGGCGGACGACGCGTTCACCTC
>NZ_LWFX01000796.1:0-429 GCF_001635175.1 Alcanivorax sp. HI0083
AGCCCCAGCGGCACTGTTCACCCCATGCCCCCGCTTGCAACACCACCTGCAATGCCGGGTTAGCGACAACCTCGAATAATGACAACGAAAGAGGAACCGTTATGCGTCAACCCACCCAGCCAGAGCCAGGTGCATCATCGTCCATCTGGTCTCGACTGAGTACCATCACCGATTATTTTGCCTGGCCACTGCGCACCTCCCATTACCTGGAACTGGTGAACCCGTTGTGGACCACCCACAAGCTGCAGGCCCGAGTGGTAAAAGTGTGGGATGAAACCAAAGACGCACGCACGCTCACCCTGCGGCCCGGCCTGAACTGGCGCGGGCACCGGGCTGGCCAGCATGTGCGAGTGGGCATCCCTGCCGATGGCAAGCATTACACCCGCACCTACACCATTTCCTCGCCCCCCGAGCGCGAAGACGATTGCT
>NZ_LWFX01000797.1:0-280 GCF_001635175.1 Alcanivorax sp. HI0083
GTGTCTGATGGATACCCAGCGATCCATCTCGTTTATTCAGCGCTATGTGCGATCGGACAAGGTGCGCCGGCGTACCTGTGCGGAAATCCAGCATGACCTGGATACCCTGCTGTCACACACGACTTTCCTGTTCGACAAGATCAACTTCCTGATGGATGCAGCCCAGGGCTTCATCAATATCCAGCAGAATCAGATCATCAAGATCTTTTCCATCGCGGCGGTGGTGTTCCTGCCGCCCACCATGATTGCCAGCATTTACGGAATGAACTTCGAGGTCATG
>NZ_LWFX01000798.1:0-279 GCF_001635175.1 Alcanivorax sp. HI0083
GATCGCCTGCTTATTATTTTTATTCTCGGCACCTACTTGCTGTCCCCTGCCATTATTGATTGGTGGAGCGAAGGGGGCCGCGCTTGGTATCGGCCCTACCTGATCTGGCTGGGACTGATCGCGCTGAGCTACTGGATCGCCAAGAGCAAGGATGTCGATGGTCTATAGTGTCAGCGACCTCATCCTGATTGCCTGTGGCTACCTGTTTTTTCTTTTCATGGTGGCCTGGATCACCGAACGCGGCTGGTTACCCGCAAGGTTGGTGCGGCACCCGGCGGT
>NZ_LWFX01000799.1:0-373 GCF_001635175.1 Alcanivorax sp. HI0083
GGCGGGTCACCAGAAGATTGAAGCGCTACTGGTCAGCAACCAGTTGCTGGAACAGGGCGAAAGCCTGTACGCGGCCCATAACCTGGCGCTGCTGCATCATGTGCATGCGGCGCTGAAAGCCCATGCCCTGTTCCACATCGACCGGGATTACATCGTTCAGAACGACCAGATCGTGATCGTGGATGAACACACCGGCCGTACCATGCCGGGGCGTCGCTGGTCCGAAGGTATTCATCAGGCCATCGAGGCCAAAGAAGGGCTGAATATCCAGCAGGAAAACCAGACCCTGGCGTCCACCACCTTCCAGAACTATTTCCGCCTGTATAACAAGCTGTCCGGCATGACCGGTACCGCGGACACCGAGGCGCTGGAA
>NZ_LWFX01000800.1:0-639 GCF_001635175.1 Alcanivorax sp. HI0083
GGGTGCAACCCGCCCGGCAACTCGCCTCTGCCCGGCAACGTCACATCAACGGTCTCGCTGGCCAGCTGCTCATTCAGGGCCGCCTCTTCCATGGCACTTTTGCGCCCGGCAATAGCGTCCTGAACCTTCTGCTTGCCTTCATTGATGACGGCGCCGGCCTGCGGGCGCTCTTCTGCGCTCAGTTTGCCCAACCCCTTCATCAAGGCACTGATTTCACCCTTTTTGCCCAGGTACTTCACCCGCACATCGTCCAGCGCCCGAATGTCGCCAGCCTGCTCGACCTCTGCCAAGGCAGCGTCAACCAGGGCATTGAGATTTTCCATTTCAATTCCTCTGCTACACGCAACGCGCTTCGTGCACCCCTTTCCCGTGTTGCACAAAGCGTGTTGCTTGTTGCGTCTCTTTTACCAACAAAAACGGGGGAAGAGCGCGAACTCTTCCCCCGTTGAATGCACTACTACGCAGCTGCGTAACAGTCGATCAGGCGGTGAGACTCGCTTTGGCTTTTTCGGCCAAAGCGCTAAAGGTTGCCTGATCACGGACAGCGATGTCCGCCAGTACTTTACGGTCAATGTCGATGGACGCTTTCTTCAGCCCATTGATCAGACGGCTGTAAGACAGGCCGTTCAAACGCGCAGC
>NZ_LWFX01000801.1:0-409 GCF_001635175.1 Alcanivorax sp. HI0083
GCGCACCGCAAACGGATTAACGAAGGGGAAAAATCATGGCACTAGTAAGCATGCGACAGCTGCTGGATCACGCTGCCGAGTTCGGCTACGGCGTACCGGCTTATAACGTGAACAACGTGGAACAGATGCGCGCCATCATGGAAGCCGCGGACAAAACGAATTCCCCGGTCATCGTGCAGGCATCTGCTGGTGCGCGTAAATATGCCGGTGCGCCTTTCCTGCGTCATCTGATCCTGGCGGCCACCGAAGAGTTTCCGCACATTCCCGTGGTGATGCATCAGGATCATGGCACCAGCCCGTCTGTGTGCCAGCGTTCCATCCAGCTGGGGTTCTCTTCGGTAATGATGGACGGTTCACTGGGTGAAGACGGCAAGACCCCCACCGATTACGACTACAACGTGGATGTGAC
>NZ_LWFX01000802.1:0-494 GCF_001635175.1 Alcanivorax sp. HI0083
GGAGCGACGGAAGATGGTGTCGGCCGCGTTACGTACCTGGAACAGCTCGGGGGCAGTTTCCAGGATTTCATCCACGGACTGGTTAACGAATTCGTCGAACAGGTCAGCAATTTCGGCCAGGTAATCCAGGGCGTCGGGGTCATTCACCTGGTCAATACCCATGGCGGCATCGCCTTCGATCATGCCGTTCATGACACGACCGAACAGGCTGGCATCACGGCCGAAGGAGTCCGCCGCGATCACCGCGCCGTCGCCACCTTCCAGTACCTTGGCGATGGACCGTACGATGCGCTCAGCCAGCCAGGATTGGCGCTGCGCAAAGGCAATCTGTTCCGGTTCCGCATCGGTGGCCACCAGAATTTCCACGACGCCTTCGTATTCGGCCTGCAGGGAAGGAATGGTCTGGGCCAGAGTGTCTGCCACTTCGTGCAGATCCAGTACCGTGTCTTCCCCTTTCAGGATCACGCCGGCGTTGGCGTTCACTTCATCCCACA
>NZ_LWFX01000803.1:0-273 GCF_001635175.1 Alcanivorax sp. HI0083
CAACCCGGACGGGCGGGTGAATTTAATCTGTGCGGCGCAGCGATCGGCCAGCGGATCCTGCACCTGACGCCAGGCATTGAGCTTGTCGTGGGAATAGCGGTCCCACCAGATCCTTTCCTGGGGTGACTGTGGACCTTTTGCAAAACGGGTTAATTCCTGCGGCGTTGCCATGCATACCTCTTGATTATTGTTCTATTCAGAACCCATGTCAGAACTCACGGGTTCTGAATAGAACTTAGGTTAGCAGGCGGTTGCGGTCAATACACTAAACAG
>NZ_LWFX01000804.1:0-693 GCF_001635175.1 Alcanivorax sp. HI0083
TTCCTGACCCCATCTCATGGAGGTTTCATGATCATTCAATGTCCGTCCTGCCGCTCCATCCGAATCGTCGCCCTGCAAAATGGCCGCAAGGTTGGCGGGACTGTTGGCACGGCTGCCGGCGCTGCCAGTGGGTTTGCCATGGCGACCAGTGGTGCTCGGGTTGGCGCTACTGTCGGCTTGGCGTTTGGCCCTGCCGGGTCCGCCATCGGCGGTATCGCAGGTGCCGTGCTCGGCGGTCTAGCTGGTGGCGTTGCCGGAGGTGAAGCCGGTGCCGCGCTGGGAGCCAAGCTCGACGAGACCTATCTCGACAACCTGGAATGCCTGGACTGCGGACACAGCTTCCGCCTCGATTCTGAGTAACCCCCTCTTCCCTTTGCCCACCACTCCGAAGCCCGCCTTGTGCGGGCTTCTTTATGCCCCTTTGGAGGCCTGAATGGATATTCCCACTTTCGTAAAGAACGAGCAGGGCCTGTACCACGTACAGGGCTGCGTGAAGCCCGAGGAAATTGTCAGCACCGCCGCTTCCATCTTGCTCGATGAGCTCACCGACCGGGAAGCGCTGACCGCGCCCACCGATGTTGCCCAGTTCCTGCAGCTGGCTCTGGCACAGGAGAAGAACGAGGTCTTCTCCGCCATCTTCCTCAACAACAAGCACAAGGTGCTCAGTTTTGAGACCTTGTTCAACGGCACCAT
>NZ_LWFX01000805.1:0-13426 GCF_001635175.1 Alcanivorax sp. HI0083
CTGGGCAAGCAGTTTCAGCACCCGGTCCAGTGCATCTTCAAAGGGCGCAAGCTTGGTCAGCTGGCTGCCGATGTGGCAGTCGATGCCGAGGATGCGGATGTGCGGCATCTCGTGGGCGCGCTGATACAGGGCCGGTGCCTTGGTGATGTCCACGCCGAACTTGTTGTCTTTCAGGCCGGTGGAAATATAGGGATGGGTCTGGGCGTCCACATCCGGGTTCACCCGGATGGCGATGGGGGCTTCGCGGTCCAGTTCGCCGGCCACCAGGTTGAGCAGTTCCAGCTCGGCGGCGGATTCCACATTGAAGCAGTGGATGTTGGCTTTCAGAGCCGCGGCCATTTCGTCGGCGGTTTTGCCCACGCCGGAAAAGACAATCTTGTCCGGGTCGCCCCCGGCGCGCAGCACCCGCTCCAGCTCACCACCGGAAACGATATCGAACCCCGCTCCACACCGGGCCAGCACATTCAACACCGCCAGGTTGGAGTTGGCTTTCACTGCGTAGCACACCTGGTGAGGGTGGTCGCCGAAGGCTTCATCGAAGGCCAGATAGTGACGCTCCAGAGCCGCACGGGAATACAGGTAGAGCGGTGTGCCGAAGCGATCCGCCAGCTGTTCTACGGGAAGATCTTCGGCGAATAGCTGGCCGTCACGGTACTGAAAGGGATCCATGATTATTCCTGTCCGGACGCGTTGGCGTCGTCTTCGTCTTGGGTGTCTTCACTGTCTTTTGCATCGGGCTGCGCCGGTTGCGCGTCGCTGGCCGGTGCGGTTGCGCTGCGTTCCTGGTCAAAATACAACGGACCTTTCTGGCCGCAGGCGGCCAGTAGCAGGAACAGTAACAGGCTGAATGGGCGCATGGGATACTCCGTTTGCTGGAGGGGGAGTATAACGGTTCGGTACTGCAATGGCAGCCTGCGTGCCGCTGCGGTTTGGGTGTCCGATAACGCCGCTTGAGAAAAAAGCGGTCCGGTTTACTATCAGTGAATAGTCTGCCCCGCGTGGACACATTTCTGCTGATCTTTTCGCCCCTTCACTCGTACTTGCCCTGCCTGCGCCTGGATACCCCGGCATGCGGGCGGGCGTGTATGCGCGGGGCATTTCTGAATGATTGACCCTGTAAGGAGAAAGCCATGGCGTTACCGGCCATTACCGTTTCACGTTTGGATGTTGCGCGCCTGGAAGCATTGTTAGCCACCGCCCATGGCGAGGTGGCCGAAGGCCTGGAAGAGGAGCTGTTGCGTGCCACGGTGGTGGCCCCCGAGGCAATGCCGGCGGATGTGGTGACCATGAATTCGCGGATTCGCTGCCGGGAACAGGGGCGTGGGCGGGAAATGAGCCTGACGCTGGTGTATCCGCAGGATAGCGGGCCGGAGAAAGTGTCCGTGTTGGCGCCGGTGGGGGCAGCGCTACTGGGGTTATCGGTGGGCCAGAGTATCGACTGGCCCGCGCCCAACGGCAAGACCCTGAAACTGGAGATTCTCGCCATCGAGTATCAGCCAGAAGCCAACGGTGAAGATCTGGCGTAGCACGGGGCAGGGACTGCTGTGCGGGTGTGCTAACGGCTACGCCGTTGCCCGGAACGAAAACGCCACCGGCTCCAGAGAGTCGGTGGCGTTTTTTATCGTACGGCGCCTTCCGAAGAAAGCGCTCGTTGCGGCGCGTTAGTGGCTGGTGTTGTCCAGCGCCTCGCGGGCGCGGGCCACGGCCGCCCGTACCTGGTCCGGTGCGGTGCCGCCGATGTGGTTACGGGCGCTCACCGAGCCTTCCAGGGTCAGCACGTCGAACACGTCGTCGTCGATCTGGTCGCTGAACTGCTTGAGTTCGGACAGGGACATGTCACCCAGATCCTTCTTCTTCTCTACGCCATAGGCCACGGCCTTGCCGACGATCTCGTGGGAGTCGCGGAAAGCGATGCCCTTGCGGACCAGGTAATCGGCCAGATCGGTGGCAGTGGCGAAGCCACGGCGGGCCGCCTCGCGCATGACTTCGCGGTTGGGCTCCAGGGACGGGATCATGTCGCCGAAGGCGCGCAGGCTGCCCTTGAGGGTGTCCACGGCGTCGTACAACGGTTCCTTGTCTTCCTGATTGTCCTTGTTGTAGGCCAGCGGCTGGCTTTTCATCAGGGTCAGCAGGCTGATCAGGTGGCCGTTAACGCGGCCGGTCTTGCCGCGTACCAGCTCGGGCACGTCCGGGTTTTTCTTCTGCGGCATGATGGAGCTGCCGGTGCAGAAGCGGTCGGGCAGGTTGATGAAGTTGAACTGGGCGCTGGTCCACAGCACCAGTTCTTCGCTGATCCGCGACAGGTGGGTCATGGTCAGGGCGGCCAGAGCGCAGAATTCGATGGCGAAGTCCCGGTCGCTCACCGCGTCCAGCGAGTTTTCGCAGACGCCGTCGAAGCCGAGCAACTCGCAGGTACGCTCGCGGTTGATCGGGTAGGTGGTGCCGGCCAGGGCGGCGGCGCCCAGGGGCATGCGGTTGACCCGCTTGCGGCAATCCAGCAGGCGCTCGCGATCACGTTTGAGCATTTCGAACCAGGCCAGCAGGTGGTGCCCGAAGGTCACTGGCTGGGCCGTCTGCAGGTGAGTAAAGCCGGGCATGATGGTGGCCGCTTCGCGCTCGGCCAGGTTCAGCAGGCCGGTCATCAGGTACAGATACTGCTCTTCCAGAATCAGCAGTTCGTCGCGCAGCCACAGGCGGATGTCGGTGGCTACCTGGTCGTTACGGCTGCGACCGGTGTGCAGCTTTTTGCCGGTGATGCCGATCTTGTCGGTGAGCCGCGCTTCGATGTTCATGTGCACATCTTCCAGGGCCACGGACCACTCGAACTCGCCGTTTTCGATTTCCAGCTGAATTTCACGCAGCCCCTGGATAATGGCATCGCGCTCCTCATCGGTGAGCACGCCCACTTCGGCCAGCATGGTGGCATGGGCCTGGGAGCCATAGATGTCCTGACGGTACATGCGGCGGTCGAAGTTCACACTGGCAGTGAATTCCTGCACGAACTGGTCGGTGGACTCGCTGAAGCGGCCGCCCCAGAGTTTGTTCTGCTGCTTGTCAGTCATCGTACTTGCTCAACGCTTGGTTTGCGGGGGCGCAAGTATAGCAGGGGGAGACTATTCCTTGGGAGTGGCGGTTGGTTCAGGTATAACATCTTAATAACTAATTGTTTTTCCGTATAAGGAGAGCATTCGTGGCCATGGATGTCCCGGCCAATAACAGTTTCCTGCCTGACCTGTGCAGCACTCGAGCCGTGCTGGTGGTGGTGGTGGTGGCTGAGTTGATGGCGTTGGTGGTGACGTTGGTGGCCACTTACTACGACGATTTCAGTGTCGGTCGGCTGGCGGTTACCTCTCTGTTCGTGCAGTGGGTGGGGCTGACGTCTGCGGCGCTGGTGTGCCAGCTGCGTAATCGACTGAACCTGTTGCCACCCGCCTGGACCTCTACCGCTGTGGTATTGCTGGTGGTGGTCGATACCCTGTTGTTCAGCGTTCTGGCCCGGCTGATCATGGCTTGGGTGAGCGGCGGCGCACTGGAAATGGGGCTGTGGTCTACAGAAATTCCGGTTAACGGCTTGATTGCGGCGATCATCGCCGGCCTGGTTATGCGCTATTTCTATGTGCAGGAGCAGTTGCGGCAAAAGGATCAGGCTGAGTTGCAGGCACGTATTCAGGCCCTGCAATCACGGATCCGCCCGCACTTTCTGTTCAATTCCATGAACATTATCGCCAGCCTTATCGCGGTGGACCCGGATGGGGCGGAGCAGGTGGTGGAGGACTTGTCGGTGCTGTTTCGCGCCAGCCTCAAGAACAGTGGAAACGAGGCCTCACTGGAAGAAGAACTGGAGCTGTGTCGGCGCTATATTCACATCGAGCAGCTGCGGATGGGGGAGCGTTTGCAGGTGGCATGGGATATCCAGGTAGACGCAAAATCCCTGAAGATTCCGTTATTAACCTTGCAACCCTTGCTTGAAAATGCCATTTATCATGGCATACAGCCATTATCTGCAGGGGGGATGGTGACGATTCGCGCCCTCGCGCACAATGGCAACCTGGTGCTGTCGGTGAGCAATCCCAAGCCGGAAGGCGACGGACATCACAAAGGCAACCGCATGGCGCTGGAAAATATACGTCACCGGCTGGAAGCCCTGTACGGTGATGATGTGGCGGTGGAATCCCGCCCGGAACAAAAAGAATACGAGATCGAAATTCGATATCCGCTGCAATAAAAAGGATGGGACTTATGCGGGTACTTGTCTGCGATGACGAGCAACTGGCTCGGGACCGGCTCAAGAGGCTGGTCGATAAAATCGAGAATGCCGAGGTGGTGGCAGAGGCGGCCAATGGCCGTGAAGCCATCATTGAAGCCCAGTCCTGCAAGCCGGACGTGGTGCTGATGGATATCCGCATGCCGGAAATGGATGGCATGGAAGCGGCGGAGCATCTGGGCAAGATGGACAATCCGCCGGCCGTGATTTTCTGTACGGCCTATGACGAGCATGCCTTGCAGGCATTCCGCGTGCACGCGGTGGATTACCTGCTCAAGCCCGTCAATGCCGCCGACCTGACAACGGCACTAACCAAGGCGAAAACGCTTAACCGCGTGCAGCTGGCGGAAATCAGCGATGAGGTGAGCGAAGAAAAGCCCCGTCGTCGCGGCCATATCAGCGCCCGAACCCACCGGGGTCTGGAACTGGTGCCGGTGGAGGACGTGCGCTACTTCCTGGCTGATCAGAAATACGTGACCGTGTGTTTTAGTGAAGGCGAAGTGCTGATTGACGAAACCCTGAAAGAACTGGAAACCGAATTCGGTGACCAGTTTGTGCGTATTCACCGCAATGCGTTGGTGGCACTCCGGTATATTGAGGGCATGGAGATGGCCACCGCCGGGCACCATCAGGTGCGTCTGCGCGGGGTGGATGAACGGTTGACCGTGAGCCGGCGCCATGTGGCGGGGCTGCGGCGGGTGCTGCAAAGCCTGTAACGGGGATCCGGGGTAATTAACAAGGTCCGGGTCGCATGCTAGCCTTGAGCTTGCTGCATTGAACGAAAAATGAACGACAACGAATAACAAAAACAGGAACTCTGTGATGAAAAAAACTCTCCTTCTTCTGGTCAGCGCGGTCGTGCTCAGCGGTTGTGCCAGCGCCACCATGCCGGTTACCGGCTTTCTGTACGGCAACGTGAAAGCGCCCATGGCGGCCACCGCCTCCTCGGAAAAGCCCACTCGCGTGGGGCGCGCCAGTGCCCGCTCCATTCTCGGTGTGGTTGCCTCCGGCGATGCCAGCATCCAGACCGCCGCCCGTAATGGCGGGATTACCGAAATTCACCATGTGGACTATGAATCCCAGAACTTCTTTGGGGTGCTGGCGGAATTCACCGTTGTCGTGTACGGCAATTAAGTTGAAAGTTTAAAGTTGAAACGCGGGCCTGCACCGGGTGGGGCCTGCTCTCGAAGCCGCGTCCAGACTATGGGCGCGGCTTCGACGTTTCTGAATCCGACTACTCTGCCCGCGCTTTTAAACTTTGAACTTTTCACTTTTAACTCCTCGTCTCGGCCCCCACGCGCCTTTGCTGTAGACTAAGTCCACTTTTTAACTGAACAACAGGATGCCCCATGTCCCGCGAAATCTTGCGTATCGCCACCCGTTCCAGCCCGCTGGCTATCTGGCAGGCCGAGTATGTTCAGCAGCGTCTGGAAAGCCTGCATGACGGGTTGGCGGTGGAGCTGGTGCGGATCAAGACCCAGGGGGACAAGATCCTCGACACCCCGCTGGCCAAGATCGGTGGCAAGGGGCTGTTCGTGAAGGAGCTGGAAGAGGCGATGATGGATGGGCGCGCGGATATTGCGGTGCACTCCATGAAGGATGTGCCCATGGAGCTGCCGGAAGGGTTTGCCCTGCCGGTGATCTGTGAGCGCGAAGATCCCCGGGATGCGTTTGTTTCCAGTACATTCGATAGCCTGTCGTCTTTGCCCCATGGCGCTTGCGTGGGCACCTCCAGCCTGCGCCGCCAGGCCCAGGTAAAAGCCAATCGCCCGGATCTGGTGGTGAAAAGCCTGCGCGGGAATGTGCAGACCCGGCTGGGCAAACTGGATGCCGGCGAATTTGACGCCATTATTCTGGCTGCCGCGGGCCTCAAACGCCTGGAAATGCACGATCGCATTCGCTACGAAATGCCTCCGGAAGAATCGCTGCCTGCCGTGGGGCAGGGCGCGGTGGGTATCGAATGCCGCGAAGAGGATGCGCGCACTATCGAGCTGTTGTCGCCGCTGAGCGATGTGGATACCTGGGATCGCGTGGTGGCTGAGCGTGCCATGAACCGCCGTCTGGAAGGGGGCTGCCA
The DNA here is from genome assembly GCF_001635175.1 of Alcanivorax sp. HI0083. Classification (NCBI taxonomy): domain Bacteria; kingdom Pseudomonadati; phylum Pseudomonadota; class Gammaproteobacteria; order Oceanospirillales; family Alcanivoracaceae; genus Alcanivorax; species Alcanivorax sp. HI0083. Next base: position 6,342 of record NZ_LWFX01000805.1, read on the forward strand.
GGTCCCCATTGCGGGGTTTGCGTTGCTGGAGGATGGCCAATTGTGGCTGCGTGGCCTGGTGGCAGAGGAAGATGGCAGCCGGGTGCTGCGGGCGGAAGGCTCGGCTCCGCGCGCCCAGGGTGCCGAGTTGGGTATCGATATTGCCGAACAGCTGCTGGCCCAAGGCGCGGATGCCATTTTGCAGGCCTTGTACGCCCGCCAATGACCCGGCAAGGACGGCAGCAACAGGTCGTCGTGACCCGTCCCGCGGGCCAGCAGCAACGGCTGATGGCCCTGCTCACGGAGGCGGGCTACCAGCCTCTTCACCAGCCGGCGCTGGAAATAGAGCCGGTGCCGGTGGATGGCGCCATGCAACGCACCCTGATGGAACTGGATCGTTACCACGCGGTATTTTTTGCCAGCGTGAATGCCGCTCGGTTGGCCCTGTCGGCCATGGCGGACCTGTGGCCGCAGTGGCCCGTGGGTGTGCACTGGCTGGCGGTGGGTCGGGCCACGGCGGCGGAGTTGGCGTCCTGGCATCTACCTGCCACGGTGCCAGAGCATGGCTTCAATTCCGAAGCGGTGCTGGCGCTGCCCTGCCTGCAACAGCTGCAGGAAAAACAGGTTCTGATCTGTCGGGGCGACAGTGGCCGCGAGTTGCTGGCGCAGAGCCTGGAAGCGCGCGGTGCCCGTGTCGATGCGCTGGCCTTTTACCGGCGCCATGGGGCCAGCCACATCACCATTTCGGCGCAGGCTGATTGGGTGATGGTTACCAGCGTGCAAGGTTGGCAGGCGCTCCAGCCTGTGCTGCCCGCCGGTTGTGGCGTGGTGGCGGCTGGGGTGCGGGTGGCTGCTGCGGTGCAGGCCAATCATGCCGGCCCGGTGCGGGTGGCAGCCAGTGCCCATGACGATGACATGCTGGCGGCCTTGAACGCCGGTGGTAGCGATCGTTAAGGCGAGCGTCTTTCTTCTCCCCAGTGTCTTGGCTGCCTGCCGGCTTGGTCGGGCGCGTGATTTTCGGTCTGGCTATGCGTCCAGCGGTGAATAGTGATTACTCTATGGCGCGAAGAATTTTTTACCCGATCTAACCGTTAATGATTGGACAGCAATGGGCGCTCACTTTAAGGTTTTTGCAATGATATCGGGTATCGCCACACCGAGGGCGCAGGGGGTTCGAGACTCGCGCACGCCTCGCTATGACAACAACGGAGCTGACATGACGCAGGATCGTCTTTTTTCCCGCCAGGCCGGGGCAAGCCTTTTGACTGTGCTGCTGGTACTGGTGGTGCTGGCTGCACTCGGGGCGGCTGGCTGGTGGGGGTGGCAGGAGTTCACCCGGCTGAAGAGCGAAAAGAGCAGCCTGGCGGATCAAGTGACGACCGTGAAAGGTGAGTTGGCCAGCCAGCGCGCCCAGGTGCAGTCTGCCCTGTCCGGTCTGGAAAAAGAGCAGGCCAAACTGGCGGCGCAGATGACCAAGGACCGCGCCGCGCTGACCGACTTGAAAAGCGGCGGTCAGCGTTTGTGGCTGATCAACGAAGCGCGTGCCCTGGCCAGCCTGGCCAGCCAGCGTCTGTTGCTTACCCAGGATGCCCTGGCCGCGCGCCGCTTGTTGAAAGCGGCGGATGAAACACTGGCCCGCCTGGATGACCCCGCCGTGTTGCCGGCCCGCAAGGCACTGGCTCTGGACATGGAAACCCTCAGTGGGGCCAGCCAGGTGGACGTGCAGGGCATGGTGCTGCGCCTGGGGGCCTTGCGGGAGTTGGTCGCTGAGTTGGCGGTACCCGCAGAAGCGTCACCACCGGAGCGTGATACCCCGGATGTAGATCAGCCCTGGTGGCAAGATGTGCTGGACCGGATGCCGGTGACCGTGCGTCGCCACGAGGGTGCAGTGCCGCTGCCGTTGTCGGGTGAGCAGGCTTCGCTGGTGCGCCTGACATTGGATGGCAGCCTGCAGCAGGCGCAGCTGGCGCTGATGCAGGGCCGGGCGGAGGCCTATGGGCAAGCCGTTGAAAATGCTCGCAGTACCCTCGAACAATGGTTCCGGGACGATGATCCCCGTGCAGCACAAATGCAGGCAACCCTCAAGGAGATGGGCGGTGCCAGCGTGGCCCAGGCCCTGCCGCAAATCGGTAATGGCCTGGCGGCTATCGAAGCCTTGAAACGCAAGGAGGGCGGCGCATGAAGAAAGTCGTCCTGCTGGTTATTATCGCCCTGGTTGCCGCGCTGGCGTTGGGGCGCTGGATGGCAGCGGATTCCGGTTATGTGTTGATCATCCGGGACTCCGTGTCTGTGGATACCACCCTGGGGTTTGTGGTGCTGCTGGCCCTGCTTGGCGCGGTGGCGTTGGTGGTGCTGACCTTGCTGGGCAACGCGGCCTGGAATGCCATGGAGCCGGTGCGTGCCACCCGCCGCTGGAAAAAGGCAGTGGCGGAGCGTCGTTTGCGTAGTGGTTTCCTGCAGTTAGTGGATGGCGAACAGGAAAAGGCCGAGCGCTTGCTGGTGGCCGCCGGTGAAGACGGTGACTGGCCGCTGGTGGCCTGGTTGCTGGCGGCGGAAGCGGCCCAGGAGCAGGACAAGGTAGAGGCAACGCAGCATTATCTTGAACAGGCCAGCAGCGATCGTCGGGGACGTTTGGTGGCCGGCCTGATGAAAGCGCGCTTCGCCCTGGAAGACGGCTACCCGGAACAGGCTCGTAGCGAATTGAAGGTGCTGGCGGACATGGCGCCGCGCAACAAGCGTATTCTCAATACCTATGCCGAGGTACTGGAAAGCCAGAAAGACTGGCAGGTGCTGTGTGCCCTGATGCCGCGTTTGAAGCGGGCCTTTGGCGAGGCCAACCAGGGCCGTCGTGAGCGCCGGGCCTGGTTGGCCTGGTTGCAGGAAACCGCCCGCAAGCCTGGCTTCAACGATGCCGATAGTCGCCGGGATGAATTGCGCAAACTCTGGAAAGATGTGCCGGTACACCTGAAAAACGATCCGGCCATGGTGGCCCGCTATGCCGGTTTCCTGGCCCAGCTGGGCGGTGGCCGTGGAGCCTTGAATCTGGTCCGTGAGCAGTTGGATTCCCAGTGGGATGACCGCTTGCCGCCGGTGCTGGAAGCCATCGACGATATTCCCCCGGACGACCTGCTGCAGGTGCTGGAAAAGTGGCTGGTAGAACGACCGGGCAATGCGGCGGTGTTGATCACCGCTGGCCGTGTTGCGCTGAAAGCGCGTCTGTGGGGCAAGGCGCAGGGCTTTTTCGAGGCGGCGGCCAACTCCAGCCAGAGTGCCACGGCGCTGGCGGAACTGGCGCGCCTGTACCGGGCGCTGGGCGATTCCAGCAAGGCCATGTCTGCGTTTGATCGCCGTATGGCTCAGCTGGAAGGCAATCTGCCTGCCCTGCCGTTGCCAGATAAGAGCGTGCCGTAAGCGAGTTGTTTGGGCGCGTGCGATGCGATACCGCCTCCCTGTAGGTCTGATTAGCCTGAAGGCGTAATCTGACATAAAGCGTTACCGCTACGGTTCAGCGGGATGTCGGCTTACGGCTACGCCCTAAGTCGACCTACAAAGCAGGCCCCTTCGAGGGGTTGGTTGTGGGCTCCAGGCTCGCTCCCACGATTCAATCCATGGCGGTGGCAATTTCTGCCGCCACTGCCTGCCAACCCTGATCCAGCGTTCTTACCAGATTCGCATAGCCGCCGTTGTCCAGCGCGGCTTCCCACTGAATGCGCCCCTGGGCGATCTCTCCGTTGTTTCCAGTCAGTGCCCAGCGGCCGGTGATGACGGCGGAATCCCTGTCTTTGCCTTGCAGGCCCTGAAAGCGGGTCAGCTCCACGGTGAGCGTCTTGTTGTCTCCGCTGGGCATGCGGGTTTCCAGGGAGCGTTGTAATTGCGTGGCCAGCGGTTCGGCCCAGCGATGGTGGCGGCCCACCTGTATCTCGCTGTCACTGAGTTGCATGACAATGCCGCCCCGGTTCAGGTAACTGGCCAGCTGTACCTTGATGGTTAGCGGTGAATGCGCGGCCCCGGTGGCAGACGGCAGCAGGTAGCCCGGCGGTGACGTGGCGGGGGCGTGGCTACAGCCCCACAGGCCGGCGAGAAGGGCGGCGATGGCTAACAGGCGGATCATTGTGCACCTCGGGGTTGGGTGTCGGTGGCCGGGTGGCGCTGGAAGATCAGCGCGTTGGGCTGTTCATTCAAGGTGTCGAGTAATGGCTCGGCGTCATCCAGCAGTCGATTGAGTTTCTGCAGGGTGCCTTGCAGTTCCCGGTAGCCATCGCCGCCAGCCTGCCAGCCCTGCAGGGTGCTTTCCAGCGCATTCAGGTTGTCGGAAATCTGCTGGGGCAGCGCATTGAGAGCGGGGTCATCCAGCAGGTTTTCGATGCGGCCGGTCACGCCGGACAGGTGTTTAAGATTGCTGTTGAGGTTGTTGGCCATGTCCTGCATGGGAAGCCCATTCAGGGTTTTCAGCAGGGCGTGAAGTTGATCTTCCAGTTTGCTCAGGCCGCCGCTGCCCACGGAGGGAAGGACGGGTACGGAGCGGTAGGTGGGCGAGGCATCGGTTGCCGGGGCGTTGTTGTGAAACTCGAGGTCAACAAACAGGGAGCCGGTCAGCAGATTGCCGGCTTTCAGGCTGGCGCGCAGGCCGTTTTCCACCATCTGGCTGATTTCACTTTTCCATGAGGGCAATGCAATCGTGGATTGATGGGTGACCCGTTGTGGTTCCAGGCGGATCAGTACCGGAATCGGACTGTCGGTCATGGCGTTGGGGCCTTCGGTGCCAAAGGCCCAGGGGACTTGCTCCACCGTGCCGATGCGGATGCCGCGGTATTCGACGGGTGCCCCGGCTTGCAGGCCGCGCACGCTGCGTTCAACCAGCAGCACATAATCCAGTGTCTGGGTGTAGAGAGCCCGCTTGGCGCTTTCCTGGTTGTCATGCAGCACGAACTGGTGGTCGTCTTCCACGGGGGCGCCGGTGCTCATGTTGGGATCGGGCACGGAGAAGGAAATGCCACCGCCAAGCAGGGCTTCCAGTGAGCTGAGTTGCGCCTGGAAGCCGCGGGCATCCAGCTGGAAGCCGATGCCGGAGACTTTCCAGAAGCGGCTGCTGTCGCTGACCAGTACATCATAGGGTTTTTCAATGAACAGGCGGTGGCGAAACAGTTCGGCATCGGGGTCAAAGGTGGTGTCTACCACGCGGCCCACTTTCAGGCTGCGGAAACTCACCGGGTCGCCGTTATTGATGTTGGTGCCTGGCTCGCTGATCAGTTTCAGGAACAGTCCGTCCCCGGTTTTCTCCGGCGGTGGCGAATTTTTTACGGTAAAGGTTTTGGCCTTCTTGCTGCTGTTGCCGGGTAGTAATTCGATATAGGCACCGGACAGGACGGTGCTCAAGCCGCTGACTCCCTCACGCCCGACCCGGGGTTTTACCACCCAGAATTGTGTGTCGCTGTTGAGCATGCGTTCAGTGTCGGCCTGCATTTGCACGCTGAGCAGGGTGTGGCTCAAGTCCTCGGACAGGCTGACGCTTTCCACCACTCCCACTTGCACATTGCGCATCTTGACGGCGGTTTTGCCGGCGTTGATGCCTTCCGCATCTTCCAGTTCCAGGGTAATGACCGGGCCCTGGCTGGAGAGGTAGCTGAACACCAGCCACAGGCCGATCAGTGCGGCCAGCAATGGAATCAGCCAAACAGCAGATAACCGCGGGCGGCGATGTGACGGTGGCGAATCGGCCTGGTTCAAGAGGGTTTCTCCGGTTCAAGTGTCGGTGGCTGGCGTTGTTCTGCGCGCTGTTTTGAGTCTTGCAGTAGCTGTTGTTGCCGGTCCCAGATCAGGCGGGGATCAAACTGGTGTGCTGCGAGCATGGTAAAAATCACCACGGCGGAAAAGGCCAGCCCACCGACACCGGGGGTAACAGTAAGAATATTGCCCATCTGAAACAGGGCCACAATGATGGCCACCACAAAGACGTCAATCATGGACCAGCGGCCAATCCACTCGGTGAGCCGATAGAGCTTCATCTGGCTGGTCATGTCCAGAGGCTGTCGCTGGCGGGCGGCGATGCATAGCCAGCCAAGGGCGAGGATCTTGCCGAAGGGCACCAGCACGCTGGCGGTGAAAATGATCAGGGCGATGGGCCAGTCGCCGTGGCGCAGAAACAGCATGACCCCGGCAATGATGGTGGAGGGCTCGGTTTTGCCCAGGCTGGTAGTGATCATGATTGGGAACAGGTGCGCCGGAAAGCAGCAGAGAATGGCGGTGACCAGCAATGCCCAGACCCGCTGCAGGTTGAAGGGGTGACGCTCGTGGAGAAAACTGTGGCAGTGGTGGCAGCGGTGGGATTGTCCCAAGGGCTGCAGCTGCCCGCACCATTGGCAGCCAATCAGGCCCTGGCGCTGGGCGGTGTCGCCGGCTTGTGCCTGCGCTGGCTGTTGCAGGTCGCCGAGCAGCCGCTGCCACAGGCCGATGGTGTTCATGCGGGTGACGGTGATTAGCAGGATCAGGGCGAAACCGGAAAAGGTCCAGAAGGCGGACAGCAGTTGGATATGGGCCATGGCGATGATTTTCACCAGGCTGACCAGGGCGGCGATGGCAAAGACATCGGCCATCATCCAGGGCTGCATGCGGGGTAACCAGCGGGCCAGAAACAGGCTGCCGGGCAGGGGCCCGGGGCTGGCCAGGCTCATATGAATCCAGCACACCGACAACAGATACAGCGCCGGGATCACAATGATGGTGGCGATCACGATAACGGCCAGGGCCGGGTGGTGGTAAATCGCCAGCTCATAGGCCGCGTCGGTGACGGTCATGGCCCGCTCGATGCCATTTTTCTCGAAGCCCAGATAGGGAAACAGTAAAGACAGGGTCAGCAGCAGCAGGGCAGTAAAGGCCAGGGCAGGGGTGAGCTGGTCGTTTTGTGCCGGGCGCATCAGTGGGTGCTGGCAGCGGGGGCACTGCAGCCACTGGCCATCCTTGCCGGGGCTCACGGCCGACACCAGATCACATTCGTGACAGGGTAGTAAAAACGTTTGGCTCGTGTTGTTCGCGTCCTGCGCCATGGCAGCCATTCCGATCCGTGAAGGCCCATTAGAGCAGTTGCAAGGGCGGTGTCACAAGCTCCG
>NZ_LWFX01000806.1:0-266 GCF_001635175.1 Alcanivorax sp. HI0083
CACCTCAAAATCAGAATAAGACTGGCTCAATACCGATTGCACCGCCCGTTCAATACAATGACCGTAGTTATAGGCAGGAATGACAACGGAAAAACCGGCACTCATATATCCTTCCCCGGGTGCGGATTAAATTGCAGAGGAAATTGAGGTGTCTTTTCATAATAGCGGCGATAAATTTTTTCGCCTTCTCGCTGACTGGCAGCCAGCAGAGCAGATTTTTCCGTCAGCACATCACGTAAAGATCGCCCACTGTACTCACGCACAAA
>NZ_LWFX01000807.1:0-349 GCF_001635175.1 Alcanivorax sp. HI0083
GTAAGCACGCTGGCCGCCTGTTCGCCGCCCATTACCGAGATGCGGGCGTTGGGCCACATGAACATGAAGCGCGGGTCATAGGCGCGGCCACACATGCCGTAGTTACCGGCACCGAAGCTGCCGCCGGTGATCACGGTGAATTTCGGCACGGTGGCACAGGCCACCGCGTTGACCATCTTGGCGCCATGCTTGGCAATGCCCTCGGCTTCGTATTTCTGGCCGACCATGAAACCGGTGATGTTCTGGAGGAACAGCAGGGGAATCTTGCGCTGGTTGCACAGCTCGATGAAGTGCGCGCCTTTCTGGGCGGATTCCGAGTACAGCACACCGTCATTGGCGAGAATGCCCA
>NZ_LWFX01000808.1:0-298 GCF_001635175.1 Alcanivorax sp. HI0083
GCCAGTGACAGGCCCAGGATTCTGCAGCGACGGATGAAGGCCAGCCCCTCACCATGCTTCTCGGTATAGACACGGTAACCGTTGTCCTGCCGATCAGGCGGCGGCAACAAGCCCTGCTGTTCATAGAAGCGGATCGTCTGTGTTTCGACCCCTACCAACTGCGCCAACTGACCAATGCGCATCAGCCTCCTCCCCAACGGATTCTTTACTCTATTGACCTTATAGTAGCTTTATAGTTTTAAATGGTACCACAACATTGTTCAAGTGGAGTCGTATCATGAGCAAATCCTGTGGTGGC
>NZ_LWFX01000809.1:0-286 GCF_001635175.1 Alcanivorax sp. HI0083
CCATGCATGTGGCGGAGTACATGAGCCGCCGTCTGGTCACCTTTTCCCCCGATATGTCCGTGAGTGAAGCCATTCGTGTATTGCTGGAAAATCAGATTTCCGGTGGCCCGGTGGTGGATGAAACGGGCCGTGTGGTGGGGGTCTTTTCCGAATCCGACTGTCTTAAGGGCGCGCTGGAAGCAAGCTACCACGGTACAGACATCGGTTCGGTAAAGGAGTACATGAGTGTGGATCTGCAGACCGTGGAAGGCTCGGATTCCATTCTGGATGTGGCAGAAATTTTTCT